>VGOH01000226.1 GCA_016875955.1 Chloroflexota bacterium | reverse complement strand
GCCCAGCACCGGAATCTTGAGCATATCGGTGATGATTTTACCTACCTCCGGTGGAATGGCTTCCAGCAGGAGGGCAAAGGCACCGGCCTTTTCAATGGCCAGCGCGTCCTTTATCAGTTCCATGGCGGTATCAGCGGTGCGCCCCTGTGCCTTGAAGCCGCCCAGCTGGCCTGAGCTCTGCGGCGTCAGGCCGATGTGGCCCATCACCGACATGCCCCCCTCAATGATGCCCTCTATCTGCTTGAGGACCCGGCGGCCGCCTTCCAGTTTAATGGCATCGACGCTCGCTTCTTTGAAGAACCGGCCGGCGTTTTCAATGGCCTTCTCTCTGGAAACCTGGTAGGAGAGGAAAGGCATATCGCCGATGACGAAGGTGTTGGGAGCGCCTCTCCTGACTATCTGGGAGTGCTGAATCATCTGGTCCATGGTCATGGGCACGGTTCCGGGCAAGCCGTGGACCACCATCGCCGCACTGTCGCCAACCAGAATCATGTCGATGCCGGCTTTTTCGCAGAAGCTGGCCATGGGGAAATCGTAGGCGGTGAGGAAGGTGATTTTATCACCCTTCTTTTTCATCTCCGCAAAGTCTAGTACGGATTTCTTTGGCATTTCTTGTAAGTCCTCCTTTTGTTATTTGGGCCTGGGCACTCTGAGGTCTTTTGGCCCCTGCTTTGATACCTTCAGTTCAGGGTGAACCTGGCCTATCAGTTCGAGGATATTTTTAACGGAGCGGATTTTCTCCCTGCCCAGTTCCGCCAGCATATCGTCGGACATGGTCCAGGGCATGTACATCGCTAGCCCCGGCCCCGGCTCCATCTTGAAGTAGCAGGGCGCGGCCACGCGGGCGATTTCCGGCGTTTCAAAGATGCGGTTGTAGCCGCCCATTGAGCTCCAGAGCTGAATGTGGACGTCTAGAGGAATATTGACCACGCTTCTGATTGAGGCCAGTTCGGGCAGTGTCAGGTCAGCCACCGGGTTGCAACTGCCTGCCCCGAGAGATTCCACCAGCTTAACACCGGTGGCATTGGCGTGACCGGCGAAGATGGAGACCTTGAAAACGGTGTCCCCGGGCAGGTCGCCATTCTGCCTCATGGTATTGAGCAGGGAAAGCACGCCCTCATCCCAGACCAGGAAGCCGCGGAAGCCAAGTTCGATGCAGCGCTCAATCTCCATCAGGTAGTGCCGGACGGAGTCCATTCCCCTCATCCTCAGTCCGGAGATGGCCCCTTCCGGCGTGGCAATCTGCCGGCCGGTGTACCAGGTGGGTCTGGGCCCCGGCGTGATGATGACCTCCACCTGGTTATCGTGGGCGATTTGGGCAAATTCCTGAAGTTGCTCTCTGGTGAGCATGGACGCGCCACGCACCACCGAAATGGAGCGGTGGAAGGGCACGCCCTGCTTCTTGGCCTCATCGCAGGTGGCGGCCAGGACCTTGGGGGTCTCCATGCCGGAGATTTCCACGCGATAATGCGCGCCATCAGGGAAAGTCTTGGTTGAGCTTGGCAGGTCATAGCGGTCGCCGCTGGGGAACCCAGCCCTCTCCATGGCCTGCGCAATTTTATCCATGAATATCCCTCCTGTATTTCGGCCGCTTGCCGTATTCAGGTCTGAAATCCGATGAAAGCTTATTACAATGCCTTTTTCTTGTCAAGGGAGTCTGCCTGAGGTTTTATTCGTATATGATGGTTCTTTTGCTCACCCCCTTAATCCCCCTCTCAAACAGGTTTATCTTTTACGCTCCATCTTTATAATGTTTGAGAGGGGGAAAGAGTTTAAGAGGGGGCTCGCCCCCCTCCTCTATACTCCCCTCTCCAGCCATTAAAGCCTGCGGTCATTTACCAGTGATTCTGGCTGGAGAGGGGTCAGGGGTGAGGCGTCTACTGCCAACCAAAGGCATATAAAACCATCAAGCGGCGCTGGGCGGGTGGAAATACTGACAGCACTGGCGCAGCCCGCAATCCGCACACCGCGGTCGCTGCGCCTTGCAAACCTTACGGCCGTGTTCAATCATAAGG
>VGOH01000225.1 GCA_016875955.1 Chloroflexota bacterium | reverse complement strand
CGCTACGCCATCCAGATAGAGCCGGACGCGGTCTTTGTCTCCTTCCCCGCGCGCCGGCTCTTGCGCGTCTGGCTTGCGGATTGACCGCAGATGGCGCGGTGACGTGATAGAATGCGGTGGAGGGCAAGAAAGGGCAGAAATTCCCTCAATTCTGGGGCTTTTTCATCTAATTTCCCCTGTAGAACACCTGTTCTAGGGGGAGAAAATGCAAAAATCGGTAAATTTTCCCCGAAAAAAGCCCCTAAACCCCTTGACAAGCATGGCATAATGTGATATGATGAGGGCTAGAAAGACAAATAAAGACAAAAGAAAGGGGAAACAAAATGGACGAGATGTACCTGACAAGGCTAGGCAAGGGAGACTACGACACGGGGTTTGACAAGGCTCTGGCAGAACTGACCGAGGCGGGTTATCAATTCTTCCCTGGTGCGGAAGGCTATGAAATGCCGGATGGCTTCCGGGTTACGATATATCGGCATTTACCGTTCTGGATGCAAGTGGCGAAGGCGCACAAGACATGGCGGGAGCGGCAAGGGCATGGGATGTGCGCCTAGCCCGTTCTGGCGGCCACTTGGCCGCCCGGCCCGCAAGGGCCAAACAAAAGAAAGGAGGCAAGGCAATGTACTACCGATATTTCGTCAAGACCGCAGAGGAAGCGCAGAGGATCGCCAGGGAGCAGGGATTTCGCCACTTCACGGCTTACGCTAAATGCCAACGGTGTGGCGATCCCACCTATGCGGCAGGCGGTTATGGTGCACACCAACGGGACGTTGACTATTGTGCACATTGCGATGGCGTCTTGGCCGCCAAGCATCAGATTGTAAGATTCTAAGCCGCCATCGTGCGGCGAGAAGCTGGGGCTACAAGCCCCAGATGGCCCGGTGAAAAGCCGGAGCAATAATAAGAGGAGGGAAACGATGCCTGCCGATCCTCGTGACTGGTCAGAGTTTGGTGATGAATATGCAGAGGCGTATATGTTTTTCGTAGAGCACGTTTTGCCTGACATTGACGTTGACCCCGACGATGAAGAGGCAGTTATTCGTGCTTTCACGAAATGGAAGCTACGCCAAATTTTCAAGGAGGCACTATGACTGACAAGCTCTTGACTTCCCAAGAGGCTGCCCGCTACCTGGGGGTGAGCCTCTCGACCCTCCTGCGGTGGACGTATGCAGGAGAACTGGTCAGTATCAAGATGGGGGAGAAGCGCCGAAGCCCCCGCCGTTTCCAGGAAGCCGACTTGGATACTTTCATTCAGAGGCGTAAGACTAAGCTGGCAGAGGACAAATAGCCCGCAAGGGCAGAAAGGAGAGGGCAATGGTAGGTATTCTGGTGGCACAGAACCAAAACGCTGAGGAGAAGAGACGCTATAACACCGTTGCTGCTGATGATAGACTATATGCCATACTCAATACTAACAAGAACAGGACAACCGTGGGAACTGGCTTGAAAGCCGATGGCACGGTATGGGTAGAGATTTCCCGTGATGACAAGATCGTGCATCAGTTTGAACTTAACGCAGAGGAATAGACCAGAAGCCGTAAGGCCGCCCGTCTTGGGCGGCCTTTTTTGTTGCCTGGCGCTGGCGCTAGTCCTTGACGACCTCCACCAGCACTAATTCTTCCCCGTAGGCGATCTCCTCGCCGTTGTGCCCGCAACCCCCGCAAAACAACCTAGAGCAGACCGCTGGTGACACGTCAATGATGGTATCCAGGCTTGCCGCCGGTTCGAGCGGCATAGCGTCCGTAACCGTCGCCGTCACGACGCCGCAGGCGCTTGTCAGCCTCACCGCATCCCCTAGCCGGAACGCCTCTGCTTCTAGCAAGTCTACCCGCACGGCGATGGTCAGGGCTTGCGGGTTCATGGGCTGGCCGTTCGCCATCGTGCGCCAGGCGTAGCCGTCCTCTAGGCAACCGTACCAGTGAGCCAGACCCACCGCCCATGCCTCGCGTGGTCTGGGGGGACACGCGCAAGGCCCTCCCGCCGCCTTGCCTTCCAGGGTTTCGGCCTGGTCGGTCAGATAAA
>VGOH01000224.1 GCA_016875955.1 Chloroflexota bacterium | reverse complement strand
CAGCGGCGATACCGATGTCATTGTTACCACCGGCGGCACCGGACTTGGTGAGCGGGACGTCACACCCGAAGCCACTATATCGGTGGTAGACCGCGTTGTCCCCGGTCTCGCCGAAGCCATGAGGGCCGGGTCACTGAGCAAAACACCGATGGCGATGTTGAGCCGGGCCACGGCCGGGGTCCGGGGCCGGAGCCTGATAATCAATCTGCCCGGAAGCCCCAAGGCAGTCAGGGAGTGCCTGGAAGTGGTACTGCCGGCCATACCGCATGCCATAGATATCATCAAAGGGGTGGTCACCGAGCATTCTTAGAAGGCGGCAGGGATTTGCGATGCGTATTGATGTGCTAACCATATTTCCCCAGATGTTTGATGTGCCGTTTAGCTTCGGCATTTTCAAGCGGGCCATTGACCGGAACCTGGTCAAGATTAACGTGCACAACATCCGGGACTATACTCACGATAAACACCATACTGTGGATGACTACCCGTACGGCGGCGGTCCGGGCATGGTGCTCAAACCCGGGCCGGTCTTCGATGCGGTGGCTGCGGTGCAGGACCAGATTGTCAAAGAATCTGGCGGCGTGGAACCGCCGGTTATCCTGCTCACGCCCCAGGGACGCCTTTTCAACCAGCAAATCGCCACGGAACTGTCAGGCCATAGCCACCTCGTCCTCATCTGCGGCCACTATGAAGGCATTGACGAGCGTGTGGTGGAACACCTGGTCACCGATGAAATCAGCATCGGCGATTACGTGCTGACCGGCGGCGAGCTGCCGGCACTGGTGGTCATTGACGCCGTACTGCGCCTGCTCCCCGGGGTGCTTGGCTCGGAAGACTCAGCTCAGGAAGACTCTCATGTGCATGGCCTGCTGGAATATCCGCAGTACACCCGACCGGCTGATTTCCAGGGCTGGCCGGTCCCGGAAGTGCTGCTCTCCGGGAACCATGCCCAGATAGCCCGCTGGCGTCGGGAGCAGATTGTCCGGCGCACGTTAGAAAGGCGCCCCGACCTGATTAACAGCGCTGAGCTGGGTCGGGAAGAGAAAGAGATGGTCAAGCAGATGACTGCTTCAAATAAAGCCAAGTCCAGTTTAAACAAGGAGCCTGAGAAATGAATATCAATTCACTTTTCGCGGTCAAACGCAACCCCAAAATCCCTGAGCTTGCCCCCGGGGATACGGTGCGCGTTTACACCAAAGTGGTGGAAGGGGACAAGGAACGCACCCAGCCATTTCAGGGTGTGGTCATTAAAATGCAGGGTGGTGGCATAGGTGCCACCTTCACCGTCAGACGCATCGCCTACGGCGTCGGCGTGGAGCGCACTTTCCCGCTTCAGTCCCCCAGAGTGGACCGGGTGGAAGTTATCCGCCACGGCAAAGTACGGCGGGCCAAACTTTATTACCTGCGCGGACGCAGCGGCCGGGCCGCGCGCATCAGAGAGCGACGGCTGGAGCGGGAGAAGGAGCTGGCTCAAATGGGGCAACCCGGCATGGAGGCTGAAGAAGAGGAAGTACCAGCCGAAGCGGAAGTGGCCGCCGAGCCGGAAGAAGCACTGGCCGAAGCACCAGCAGCCGCCGCGCCAGAAGGTGAGCTTTCCGAAGAGGCAAAAGCGCCCGCTGAACCGGAAAAGGCAGAGCCAGAAGTAACTCAGGCCAAGGCTGAGCTGGCACCTGAAGAGCCGGAGGCGGCACCCGCCAAAGAAAAACCCGAAGCCAAAGGCCAGGAGTAACCCCTTCCGCAACGTATTACGCCATTAAAATTATCGGCGCCGCAGGGCAATAGCAGCTTCAAAACAATCCGGTGGAGCACAGTATGAAATATGCGGAGGTCAGCGTTAATTCCCCGATTGCCCAGCGCCGCACTTTCAGCTATGCCATACCCCTCCACCTGAATATTGAGGTGGGGCAGGCGGTATGGGTCCCCTTCGGTGAGCGCACCCTGCAGGGCATCGTCATGGCCTTGAGCCCCCACCCGGTGGTGGCCGAAACCAGAGACATCTCCGGCATCATTGAGTCGCGCCCGCTTCTCTCCGCAGCCCGGATAAGCTTGG
>VGOH01000223.1 GCA_016875955.1 Chloroflexota bacterium | reverse complement strand
AACTGCATAAGCGTTTGGCGCGGTCCCCCGTAGACCATATAATCAATGAGCTTTGCCTGCGATTCAAAATGCTCCCGGGCGTGAAGGCATACCCTGTCCAGGAACTCCGTCGCCTGCTTCTCCCGCCGCCGCTGGAAACGCATCTGTGAGGAACCGCCTTTCTTATGCCGACCGTGCACCAGCCCCGTGCCCACCTTGCTCGCTATTAGCTTCTCGCCACGACAAAGCCCCACCGCGTAGGCCCCCAGGTGCACCAGGACCAGGCCAATGGTGTAATCAACACCTAGCAGATGGCGCAGTGGCCCGGCATTGAAGCCGGTGAATACGGCCTGCTCTCTTACCGGGAAGGGAGGCACCACCAGGCATTTCCGGGTACTGCCCCAAAACAGCACCCCACCGGTTCTGGAAAAGGCTATCATATCGGTCAGAGTTTCAGGGAGGGCAGCCATGCCAAGAGCCTTTTTCAATACTTCTTTAATATCTGGTAACAGCGTCCCCAGAGGCAGGTATACCGTGGCCGCCTCTGAATCGCCCGTGTTTTTCAGCACGTCCAGAAACTCAAGCATCCGGCGTCGTCGCAGATAATATGTGTTCAGTACCAGCGACAATATATTAAGACCTCCAGGCGGTTTGAACGACCTATACGGCTAGATTATAGGCTGACCACGGTCGCGCCATCGCCGCCCTCATCCTGTTTGCCGGTGCGGAAGGACTTTACCAGCGGGTGGGCGGCCAGAAAATCGCGGGCAATCTGGCGCACCGTGCCGGTGCCAACGCCGTGAATAATGCGTACCTCACTGAGATTGGCCAGCGTGGCATCATTGAGGTAAATATCCAGTGCCACCTCCACCTCATCGGCCCGTTTGCCGCGGAGGTCAAGCTCGGTTGATATCACCCTGGTCGCCGCAGGCATGGTGCCAATCTTTGGCCGGCCTGGTTTCGCCTCCGCTGTCTTCTCGACGTTCTCCAGCCCGACCCTGAGCTTGAGCTGTCCGGCCTGCACCTCCACCTCCCGGGCGTTTTCATCAACTGATAGCACGCTGGCCTGCAGGCCGATGTCCTTGAGATAAACCCGGTCGCCGGCGGCAATGCTCTTTTCCGATTCCGCCTCACCAGAATTTGTCCTCCATACCTCGCTGCCCAGTTGTTCCCGCACCCCGGTCAGCGCTTTCCTGGCCTGCTCCAGCCTCTCCCGGGTCATTTCCCGTCGCAGTTCCGAACTGGCCTGCCGGAGCTGCCGGTGCAGCTCCGCCGCTTCGGCGACAACCCTATCCCTGGCCTCCTGCACGGCCTGCTGTTCTTCTTCCCGCAATCGTTGCAGCCTTTCTTTGAGCTCGGCGTTCTGCCTGTCCACCTCTTTTCTCTCATTTTCCAGGCCGGCGCGGACTGCCTCCGTCTTCTGTTTCTCCACCATCAGGTCGCTCAGCAGTGATTCCAGCTCCAGCGTCCCTTTGGATAGCAAATCCCGGGCGTGGTCAATTATCTCCGTCGGGACGCCTAGCCGGGTGGCGGTGGCCAGAGCATTGCTGCCGCCGGGCAGGCCCAGCGTCAGATGGTAGGTCGGCGCCAGGGTCGCCGGGTCAAAGTCAAAGGAAGCGTTCTGCACCCCTGGAGTAGCCTGGGCAAATGCCTTCAGATCGCCATAATGGGTGGTGGCAACGGTCAGCACCTTCTTCTCCAGAAAGTGAAGCAGTATGGCACGGGCCAGCGCTGAACCTTCCGCCGGGTCGGTGCTTGTGCCCAGCTCATCCAGCAGCACCAGGCTGCACGGCGTGGCCTTCTGGATAATACGGACGATATTGCCCACATGCCAGCTGAAACTGGAAAGAGTCTGCTCAATGCTCTGCTCATCACCGATATCGGCAAAGACGCTGTCAAAGACGGGCAGGCACGTTTCCGGAGAGGCGGGAATGGGTATGCCCGCCTGTGCCATCAGGCTGAACAGGCCAATCGTCTTCAGGGCCACTGTTTTGCCGCCGGTATTGGGGCCGGTGATGACGAGGGTGGAGAAATCCCGGCCCAGCTCCACAGAGAGCGGCACCGCCTTCTCCCC
>VGOH01000222.1 GCA_016875955.1 Chloroflexota bacterium | reverse complement strand
AGGCAAGCAGATATTGGCGCAATGCGGAAACAACTCCGCCAGCGCCCTGCAATACCTGAACAGCCTGAGCAAGCCCGCCCCTGCTGATGAGCAGGCAGAGCCAGAGCAGCAGGCAGATGAAAGTAAAGACCTGCCTGAGCAAGCAGCGCCAGAGGGCGAACAACCCCAAATGGTTGCCCCTGGCGAGTACCGAGTCCAGGTAACACGCAACGGCGTTCCTGTAGAGGGCGTAGAGAAAGCCGCCAAGAGCAAGCACTTACCCCCGCTAACGCCTTCACCAGAGGCCCTTGTTTCCTGGTCAGTCAAGTATTGGACGCCAAGCGGCTACGATGCCCAGTTGACCATCAGGGTAGGAGCTACCGCAGAGGACTTGAAAAGCGTTATGGGCCTCGCAGAAACCGCCCTGCGCGCTATGGGTGAACGAGGCTGTAAGCCGCAAATTGGAAAGGGCAAGGTAGAGAGCGCCGAAGGCAACCATGAGGAAGCGCCGCCCTTGTGCGGCTTCCACAAGACGCCGATGGTCAAGCGCCAGAGCAAGCAGGGGGGATTCTTCTGGTCATGCCCCCAGAAGCTTGACAATGGCGAGTGGTGTTCCTATCGCCCGCCTAAGCAGCAAGCCTAGCCCCTCGCCTGGCTTGCCGCCCCGCCCGCAAATGCTACCTTCGCCGTGACAGGTGGGCTTACAATCGCTAACCAGACCGATGAGATGTGCCTATAGCCCACCGCCAGTTGAGTACTATACCACCGAGGTACACGGCTGGTCTAAGACTGGCTCGACGGCGAGGTGGCAGAACTGAATAGCGGCAGAGCGTCAAGGTCGGGTGCTCCCCGTTGCGGATAAGAGCGCAAAGCCCGACCGCCCTGCCCGCAGCAATTATCATCCCTATTATGTCAAACAAAACCCAAAAGGAGGACGCCGAATGGACAGCTACCAAAGCGGGCTGCTTATCGCAGTTTTCGTGACCTCCCTACTGATGGCTCTCAGTTGGGGCATTGACCGCCTCTACTTGCAAGAGGCAAGGAAAGTTGACATTGGCGAGAACGCCCGCAAGGTCTGGGGCGTCCTGATCTTAGCTATAGGCGCTACCCTGTTTATCTTCTTCACCCTTCCCTCAAACATCGCCTGGCCCACCTTTATCGGCTTGCTCATCGTAGTCAGTGTCTCTGGACTGCTTGACCTGGTGCTGCATTGGGCCTTCGCCACTGTTAAGTTGCAGGGCAAAGTGGCAAACCTGGAGAAGAAGAATCAGCAGTTGGGCGGCCAAGTGGCAGACATGGCGGGTGTCGCTAGGGGGCAAGAGTGAGTAAGCAGAAGAACACCAAAAAGGTTTTGCTGTCCGATTTGACCCGCCTTGTAGCTCGCATCGGTCGGGAATGCGGCATTGCCTCTGTCTATGTGCATAACAACGATTGCCTTGATGAGGCGTGTAAAAAAGCCCTGTTCACTTGCTTGGGGAATATCAAGGGTGCTGTATTAGAGGCACAACACCTGATGCGCGTTTACCCGTCTGTGCCAGTACGGTCAGGACAAGAGCATAAGCAGGAAAGTAAGCAGAAAGCAGACCATCGCTCGCCAGCCGAACAGGGAAAATTACAACTGGTGTCGCCGATGAAAGGGGTGCGCCGATGAAGAAGGTATTGCTCATCTGGGGGCTGAGTCTCGTTCTGGCCCTGCTGCTAGTGGCCTTCGCCCTGGCGCAGCCGCAGCCAGCGGGCGGCCAGCAGGCAGCGCAGGGGGCTAGGGGCTGGCAGATCACGGAGATTGCCCTTGCGGAGGATATGGGCCAGACCATCTATCTGCCCGCCAAGTTCGTTGTCCTGGGTGTGGCCCTGAATACCCAGGGTGTACCCGTGCTAGCCGTATCCCATCCGGCGGGGGCGGGCTTCGACCAGAAGTGGAACGCTCTGTTCCTGGCCGCTGGGCCTGTCTGGGATGTTGATCTTTCTGCATGGTGGTACATTGACCCGCCGGTGCGGGTTGGCGGCTGGCTGCGCTACCTGTTCTTGCAGCCCGCGCCAACGCCTACCGCCACGCTCGTCCCCACGACGGCCCTCCCGCCGCCGACGTGCGAGCGGGGC
>VGOH01000221.1 GCA_016875955.1 Chloroflexota bacterium | reverse complement strand
CCCGTTCCCGGCCAGTTCACCGGCGAAGCCGTGCTCAGGAAGGTGTCTACTGGCGGCTATGTCACCTCCCTGCACTATGCCCGCAAATGGAGCGGCAAGCCTGAGTTCTACGATCATGCCGACTAACCGCTAAAGGAGGCAGGAATTGAAAAGCTCATTACCCGATAAGCTGCGCCAACTCGCCACCGCCATGCAGCCCCAGATTGACCAGAACATACACCCAGCTACCGATAGCCAGAACTGGACTTTACGCCGCTCTCACATAGCTCAAAGAATGCACAAACGGGGGCAAGGTTTCCTTCAGATACAGCGTACTCTCTATAACCTTGCCGACCTGCATGAGCAGGAAGCCGTGCCCGCCTGCATCGCCGGTATACAGACCCGCAAGGCCATTGAATCCATGTTATACCTTCAGGAATGGCCGGATAGCGGATGGGTAGTCGAGGCATACCAGGGCACTCTAGTCAAGGCAGGTATTACGCCGGGCAACTTTGCCGAGGCGAAGCAGGTCATCATGGAACTGGCAGGCGAGATTGACCGCGCCGCCCTGGAACGCCGCCAGCAGGCCGACAAGGTGCGCTCGTTAGTCGGCTTGCTTCCTGGCTTCTTCCCCACGCCGCCAGAGGTTGCCGACCAGATGCTTGACCTCATCTCAGCCGAGGTATACCAGGCAGCCAGCAAGGGCTTGACCGTCCGCATCCTAGAGCCGAGCGCAGGGGCGGGGGCTATCGCCAGCCGTATCATGGAACGCTGGAAGGGCTGGCCCAACGGCCTGATCAAACTGGAATGCGTCGAGATAAACTATACCCTGCGTGACTACCTGGCTGCTCAAGGCTTCTTACTGGTCGGCGTGGACTTCATGGAGTTCCTGCCGCCGGACGAGTGCCGCTATGACTACGTAGTGATGAACCCGCCGTTTGAGAATCACCAGGACATGCGCCACATCCGCCACGCCTACGAATGCCTGTCCCCTGGCGGCAAGGTCGTATCGGTCATCTCAACAGGCCCATTCTTTAACTCGGATGGGGAAAGTGTTGGTTTCTGCTGTTGGCTAGAGGAAAACGGCGGTTATAGTTACGACCTACCCCCAGGTTCATTCAATCATTCTGGTTCAGGCGTCAATACCCGCATCGTGGTCATTCCGAAGTCCCTGGAAGAACCAGAGCCAATACCTGCGCCCATGCAGGTAACAAAGCCAGAGCCGAAGCCTCAGCCGCAAGCCGAATTGCCGAGGGCCTTGCCCGTGCAGGAAGTAACCAGGCAAGGGACTTATGAACAGTTGTCACTATTCAATTTGTAAGGAGCTAACCATGACCGACAAGTGGGTAAGGCGCTGGCCTATCAAGTCATACTCGCACCCTGAGCAAGAGCCGTACACCGTCGCCGTGGACAAGGATGGCAACTGGGGTTGCACCTGCTGGCCCTGGAAGCGCACCCGCCAGGAATGTGACCACATCAGGGAAGCCCAGGCATTGCAGGCGAAAGAACAGAACCTAGAAAACCAGAAACCCAAGCCGCCAGACCGTACCGAACCCTGGTGGCTCTATGACGGCCAATACGCAGACGGAACGAAACGCTGGACGCTGCTATCCCCCGATGCGGTCAGTGGACTTTCTAAAACGACACCCTACTTCATTCACAAGGAAGGCCATCCCCTTGATAGAGGGAAGCCCTATGCCCTCTTAGGCTCTGGCATGGGTAAACCCTGCTGGCTGGCTCAGGGCCGCCGTACTGCCGCTATCCTCGGCCACTTTCATACCCTCAATGAAACCAAAGCCGAGGCCATCAGGTTATACAAGGCCGATCAAGCCCAAGGGCTGTTATAAGGTGCGAGCCTGGGCCACGCTTCCCAGGCGGTGGCGCACGCCAGGAGCGCCGTAGAAAAGGCCGGAACGCCTACCAATCGCTAGCCACGTTAAGCGGCGGCGGGGCTTAGAGAATACCGCCGAGGCTTGCCAACAAACCTGTATAAGGGACGGCTAAAGCCAGTCGTGGATAAGCGGCCCGACTGCAAACGGGCAATTCCCAACTTTGGAAAGGAGCTAACCGTGAAAACCAAATTACTCAAGGCGGCTTTGACTAAAATC
>VGOH01000220.1 GCA_016875955.1 Chloroflexota bacterium | reverse complement strand
TGCTGGTGCCGTAGGTGATGTCAGCCTCATAAGCTTCCTTGCGGGAAATTGCCCGAAAATGCCGCCAACGGCTATCTCCAGAGTCATGTCCCGGGTCGTATAGTCGCGACGGCTGGTGTTCGTCCGTCGTCTGCTGCGGGTAGATGCTGGCTACTGTTAAACCCAGCCGGTGATAAATCGGCCCCATCCAGTAAGGGTCGCGCCGTGACAGGTAGTCGTTCACCGTCACCAGGTGACAGCCCCTGCCGGCGAGCGCATTCAGATAGAGGGGAAGGGTGGCCACCAGTGTTTTCCCCTCGCCGGTCTTCATCTCGGCGATTTTCCCCTGGTGCAGGACAATGCCCCCTATCAGCTGGACGTCAAAATGGCGCTGGCCGATGGCCCGCCTGGCTGCCTCGCGCACGGCGGCATAGGCCTCCGGCAAAAGCTGGTCAAGCATCTCGCCGTTTTTCAGACGAGCTTTGAACTCGTCCGTCCTGGCCCGCAGCTCGGCGTCACTCAGCTTCTCAAATTCCGGCTCAAGCGAGTTTATTTCATCAACAACCGGCTGGAGTTTTTTCAGCTGCTTTTCGTTGGAATCAACTAAATTGCCCAGCCACTTAAGCATCCTCTTCCTCACTGACCAGCTCTCTGGCCTTATCGGCCATATCTTCCCAGACCAGGATGGTGACCTCACCCATGCCGTCAATGGCAAAAGCGTGCACCGAGGGGGCGGCGTTGGCTTTCAACAGGCAGGGTATGCCATTGCTCTCCAGAAAGCTTTTGATAATCCCGGCTTCGGCCTCGCTGGCCGCCCGGTATATGGCCACCATCTTTTTCTGCTTCGTCACCGCGGCTCACTCAAACATGGCACCTATGGAAAGCCCGGTGTGAATGCGGTGAATGGCCTCGCCGAGCAGCGATGCCATGGAAAGAACGGTGATTTTGTCCAGTTTTTGACCGTCCTTCAACGGTACGGTATTGGTCACCACCACTTCTTTCACCGGGCAGGTTTTAATCCTCTCAATGGCCGAGCCAGAAAAAATGGGGTGGGTACAGCAGGCGTATACTTCCTTGGCACCGTTCTTAATCAGCGTCTCCACAACATTGACCAGCGACCCCGCCGTGTCTATCTCATCATCCACGGTAAGCGCGGTCATGCCGCCCACCTCACCGATGACGTTCAGCGTCTCTGCCCGGTCAACATTGCCGACACGCCTTTTCTCCATAATGGCCAGGGGAACGTTGAGTTTTTCGGCCAGGTCCCGCGCCCGCTTGGTGATGCCGATATCGGTGGCTACCACCACCAGGTCGTTATATTTCCGGTCTTTAAAATAGTTGGCCATCAAATTTAAAGCCGTTAGCTCGTCAACGGGAATGTTGAAGAACCCCTGTATCTGGGCGGCATGCAGGTCAACGGTCAGCAGACGGTTGGCTCCGGCTACGGTCAGCAGGTCGGCAATGAGCCTGGCGGTGATGGGGACGCGGGGCTGGTCTTTCTTATCGGTGCGCCCGTACCCATAATAGGGAACCACCGCCGTAATCCGCTTGGCCGAGGCCCGTTTGAGGGCGTCTATCATAATCAGCAGCTCGACAAGATTGTTGTTGACCGGTGAGCACAGCGGCTGAATGACAAAGGTATCACGCTCGCGAACGTTTTCCAGAATGCGGACGAAAATGTTTTCATTGCTGAACTGAAATACCTCACTCTTCCCCAGAGGTATATTCAGATAATTGACCACTTCCCTGGCCAGCTCCGGGTGACCATTCCCCGTGAACACCTTTAGCTCATCCATGGGCGCCTGTCTCCTTTAGCCGCAGCGTTAGTTCCCATCATAGATTATAGCACGATTAACCACCCGCCTCACCATCAGCAGTTTCCAGCCATAGGTACTATTTGCATCAAGTTGTTCTTTTACTCACCCCCTTGCCCCTCTCTCAAACAGGCTTGTCTTTTTTACTCCATTTTAATAATGTTTGAGAGGGGGAAAGAATTGGAGAGGGGATGGAGCCCCCTCTCCCTTTAACTCCCCACTCCAGCCATTAATGCCTGTAGTTTATTACCAGTGGTTCTGGCTGGAGAGGGGTCAGGGGTGAGGTAAGCACATAGCAACCAAATGCAAATAAAA
>VGOH01000219.1 GCA_016875955.1 Chloroflexota bacterium | reverse complement strand
TGCCGGTGAAGGTACGCCCCAATAGGTGGGGGGCAAGCTCATTTTTGACCGTCTCCACCTCGGGCAGTTCGGGCATATTACTCCATCTCCCCCCAGTTCTGCCCCTTTTTAATGTCTACCTTAAGCGGCACGCTGAGCTCAAGTGCCGATGACATCACCTGAGGCACAAGCTGCTGCATGGTCGGCATCTCGGCATCGGGAACCTCAAAGACAAGCTCATCGTGTACCTGCAGCAGCATCTGGCTCTGCAGCTTCTTCTGGTTCATCTCCCGGTCCAGGTTTAGCATGGCCACCTTGATGATGTCGGCCGAGGTGCCCTGCACCGGCATGTTGATGGCCATGCGTTCGGCGGCTTCCCGCACCTGGCGGTTGGCCGAGTTGATTTCGGGAATAAAACGCCTTCTGCCCAGGATGGTCTGAACGTAGCCGTTATCCCGGGCCTGCTTTTTAGTGGCTTCAAGGTACTCTTTCACTTTCGGATACTTGGCAAAATAGGCGGCGATGAACTGGGCGGCTTCTTCCCGTGATAACTCGGTGGCCTGCTCCAGGCCGTATTCGCTCATGCCGTAGATAACGCCGAAGTTCACCGTCTTGGCCAGTCGGCGCATGTCCGCGGTAACTTTTGCTTTCTCCACATTGAAGAGCTGGGCGGCGGTGGCGGCATGTATGTCCTCGTCATGCTGAAAGGCCTGGACGAGGCCCGGGTCCCGGGAGAGATGGGCCAGCGCCCGCAGGTCTATCTGTGAGTAATCCGCGGCGAACAGACAGGTGCCCTGCGGCGCGATGAAGGCACGCCGTATCTGCCTTCCCAACTCATCTCTGACAGCAATGTTCTGCAGATTCGGCTCGCTGGAGGAAAGCCGTCCCGTAGTTGTTTGTGTTTGATTGAAACTGGTATGAACTTTTCCTGTTTTCGGATTTATAAGTAAAGGCAAAGCGTCTACATAGGTTGATTTTAGCTTGGCTAGATGACGATATTCCGTGAGTTCAACTATTATAGGATAATCATTACGAAGTTTATCAAACACCGAAGCATCGGTTGAATAAAAACCAGTTTTAGTCTTGCGTGGCTTTGGTAATCCTAGCTCCTCAAACAAGACTTTGCCCAGCTGCTGCGGTGAGTTAATATTGAATTCATGTCCTGCCATACTGAATATCTTCGTCTCAAGCGTGGCAATCCGCTCCTCCAACTGCTTTGACATGTCCTGCAGCAGTGCCTTATCCAGGGTGATGCCGTTCCGCTCCATGCGAAGGAGCACGGGCACCAGGGGCATCTCAACATCGGCGAAAAGCTGCCAGAGCCCCTGCTCTCGCAGTTCCCTGTCGAAAAGGTCGGCCAGGCGGCGGGTCATATCGGCATCGGCGCAGGCGTAATCGGCCACCTTTTCTATCTCCACCTGAGACATAGGCAGCTGTTTGGCACCGGTGCCAATGAGGTCGGTGATGGGGGTCATATCAATATTCAGCCTGCTGAAGGCGAGCGCTTTCAGGCCGAGCGATTTTTCGCCCATCAGGTAAGCGGCAACCATGGTGTCAAAAGTCAGATTGGTTACGCTGACACCGTGCTCGGCCAGCACGGTCATATCGTATTTGCCGTTGTGGGCCAGTTTCCCCAGTCTGGCGTCCTCAAGGACAGGCTTGAGACGGTCAATGACCTGCTGTCGGGGAAGCTGGGCCACTGACTGCAGGCTGGTATGCCCCACGGGTATGTAATATGCCTCGGCGGGTGCCGGTGAGAAAGATAAGCCGACCATGTCAGCCTGCAGCGGGTTCAGGCTGGTCGTCTCCAGGTCAAAGGCGAATGACTTGGACTCCGCCAGGCGATTTACCAGTTTATCAAGGTCGGCAGCGGTACTGATGATTCGGTAGTTTCCCTGCGGCGCTTCCGTTTTTACAGCGACGGACGGCGCCTCGGGGGTCTTTTCTTCAGCTTCAATTTCCGGCAGTCGGCTCCGCAGGCTGACGAATTCCAGCTCGCGGAAAAGCTCGTTGACAGCCTGGCGGTCATATTTTTCTGTCCGGCAGTCTTCCAGTTTCAGCGCCACCGGCGCCTCGGTAACAATGGTCGCCAGCTGCTTGCTCTGGCGTGCCGCTGCCTCGTTCTGGCGCAGTTTTTCCTGGAGTTTG
>VGOH01000218.1 GCA_016875955.1 Chloroflexota bacterium | reverse complement strand
CGGCGGCATCTCATCGCAGAATGAAGAGGACAGCCGCATCATCACCCGACTTGATGCCCACCTGCCGGTATTCGACCCCTGGTGCCCGCAGGAAGCCAAAGACATGGTGAAAGCGGCCTTTGAACTATCCGAAGAGACGGAGCTTTGCTTCGTGGTGCGGCCGGTGATGCGCGTCTGCCACGCGCGCAGCATGATTGGTATGGAAGACATAAAGACAGCCAGGGAGCCTCATTTTGAAGATGACCGTTCCCGGTTCATCATGAGCGCGGTCAAAGAGGTCAAAGCCGGCGGACTTCTCCGTCCCGTGGTCAGGCACCGCTGGCTCAACGAGAAACAGCCGGTGCTGGACAAAATAATGGAGGCCAGCCCCTTCAACCACATTGAGGAAGGGGAGGGGAAAATCGGGCTGGTCGCCTGCGGCATCGGCTACGCCTTTGTCAAAGAGGCGGAAAAGGTACTGGGAAAGAAGTTCCCGGTCCTCAAGCTGGGCACCCTGCCTCTGCCGAAGAGCAAGGTGCTCCAGTTCGCCAGAAAGATGGACAAGCTGGTGGTCTATGAGGACAGCGAGGCGGTGGTGGAGGGCATATTAAAGCAGCTATTCTACGATGAGGGGGTAAAGGTGGATGTGGTGGGGAGGAGCGGTTTTCTACCGCAGGAGGGGGAACTGTCCGCCACCATAGTCATAAAGTCGCTGGCAGCGCTGTATCCCGAGCTGGAAAAGAAGGTGCCCAAAACGGTGCCGCTGGCGATGAAGGTGCCGATAAGAACGCGCACCCAGTGCGTGGGCTGCCAGTACCGTGGCCTGCTGCACGCGCTGAAGCTGACGGCGCGCAAATACAAGGGCGTGGTCACCGGTGATATCGGCTGCTACGATGCCGGCTCTTTCCCGCCGCTGGAGCTGCAGTCGACCATCTACTGCATGGGCTCGTCGATACCCATGGCCTCGGGCATTGCCCACAGTGGCTGTGGCCGGCCGGTGTTCGCCATCATCGGCGATTCCACCTTCTTCCACAACGGGGTCCTCGGCCTGCTGAACGCCATTCACAGCGGTGTGGATATGGTAGCCGTCGTCTGCGATAACCGGACCACGGCCATGACCGGCTTCCAGCCGCACCCGGGCAGTGATATCGATGTTCACGGCCAGTCGGCGCTGGCTATTGATGTGGTCCGGCTGGCCATCGCCGCCGGGGCGGCCAGCGCCCAGGTGGTCAACCCTTATGACATCCCGCAGTGCAAGGCAGCGCTGGAGAAAGCGGTGAAGGAAAAAGGCGTCTCGGTTATCGTGGCCACCATGGCCTGCTACCTGCAGGCAAGAAGGACCGGCGAGCTCGGTTTCACGCCGCGCAAGGTCGTTCTCGACAAAGACCTCTGCAACGGCTGCAAGATATGCGTTACCTTTTTTGGCTGCCCGGCGATACATTTCGGTGATGGTAAAGCGACCATTGACTATGGTAACTGTGTTGAGTGCGGCATGTGCGTGGAAGTCTGCCAGAGGGGAGCAATAAAATGGAGTTAAATATTCTGGTTGCTGGCGTTGGCGGGCAGGGCAACCTGTTTGCCTCAAGCATACTGGCGGAATACCTGCTACAAAAAGGATATAAGGTCCTGGCCGTGGAAACAATTGGTGCCGCCCAGCGCGGCGGGTCGGTGGTGTCGCACCTGAGGATTTCCGATGCTGAGATTTACTCACCACTCATCCCGGCGGGGAAGGTGGATATCCTCATGGGGTTTGAGGCCAGCGAGATGCTGCGCAACTTTGAGTTGCTCGCTCCGGACGGCATATACCTGCTCAACGACTATAAAGAGCCGACGGTGCTGTGCAATATGGAGATGGATACTTACCCATCGGACGAAGAGATACGGGCGGCGCTGAAAAAATCGGGAAAGAAGGGCTATACCATCAAGGCCACAGAGCGAGCGCGGCAGATTGGCGGCAGCCTGCTGACCAACGTGGTCATGGTCGGGGCGCTGTGCCAGATATCGCCGCTCTTCATAAGCCAGGAAGTAAAGCAGGTGCTGGCCGGGAAGTCGCCGGTGAAGGTAAAAGAGCAGAACCTGCAGGCCTTTGACGCCGGTGGTTCTTTAATTCAGGAAGCAGTTCGTAAATCCTGATTTGATTTGTGGTCAGTGTAGAATC
>VGOH01000217.1 GCA_016875955.1 Chloroflexota bacterium | reverse complement strand
GCGCCCTTCCGGGGAGGTTGCCTCTACTTGTCGCGCTTTCACCAGGCCCAGCAAGGTCTCGATCTCCGCCGACAACTTTAGCCGCCTGCTGTCTACCTCGTCGAGCGCCGCCAGGCGACCCTCGATCTCCGCCGCTATCACGTTGCCGTCAAGGACCGGGGCGGGCTGTAGTGTCATTTATTCACCTCCCCGCCCGCCAGCGCCCTGCCGATAGCGGCCTGTTCCTTGCACCGGCGCAGCACGCCGTCAAGCAAGGCGCTCTTGACCGATTTCTGGCAGATGGCAAATCTGCCAGGCTCTACCGCGGCGCGGCCAGCCTGAAAAGCGGCCAGGTACGTTGGCCAGGTGTCGTCCACCTGAAAGAGGAAAGACGCCCTGTTGGGATCGCGCCTGTCCACGCTTACGAGTTCCTGCCCCATGTAGACGGCGAAGCTCGCCAAAACAAAATCACTTGTTTGAAACGGTCTCATCATTGCATCCTCCATTTACCCCCGGCTGGGCCGGAGTATCCACCACCGGCGGGAGCAGGAGCCCGCCGCTCTCGCAGCGACGGGCGGCATCTCGAAGCAGTAAACGAACGACCGCTGCTCGGCTCAAGCCCCAGGAGCGGCTGAGTAGAGCGAGCGCTGCAAAGTCGGGATCACCCAGTCGCAGGCCCGCCAAGCGTAACCTGGGCATTGCAACCTCCTGCAGGAAAGATGATTCGGTTCCGCTCCCAGTATCTCAAAACGATAAGCGCGCGTCAAGAAGTTTTCAAGGGATTTCGCCCCATCTCGCATAATAGATCGCACGCCAGGCGTCGCCAACGGCAAGGGTGAAGATTGCGCGGCGCTGGCTGTTGTCCACGCCGGTGATCTCGTAGCCGTGATAGACGGCCAGGGTGACTTCGCCAAAGTCACTGGTTCGGTATTGGTTCTGCATTGTACATCCTCTCCTCTTGCCCCGGCGCAGCCGGGGGCGTTTGCCCGGCCATGACAGCTTGACGGACTAAGCGCCTCAGCACCACACTCATACTTTCGCCCTCTCTACGGGCAAGCATTTCAATCATGGCCCGTTCCTGGGGCGACAGGCGCAGTCCCAAAAACTCGGTTCGTTCCACCACCCAAACCTCCACAAATGGAAAGCCGCAAGCTATTTGCTTGCGGCTCTATCTTAACATCGTTTAGTCGCCTTGTACACGACCAAACGGTAGGTTTTGGTAGGTTAATTGGTAGATTTTGGCAGGTTATTTGCATGCTCTGCCTTCCATCTAGCGTGCTGCTCTTTCATGTAGGAATAGCTAACGTTCACCTTGCCTGCAAGGGATCGTAGGGTAAGACGGCCTGTTTGTTGGGTTCTCGCCTCATACCACGTCCACAGGTCATTCCACCAAGTGGGATCATTTGCTCTATATGGCGGTGGCTTATCACTCACCTGAGACTGCTCTGGGGATGGTGCCGCTTGGGGCGGCGTTTCCACCTGGGGTACAACGTAGTTCGGGCTGGTTCTATCCAGCTTTTCCCTTATCTGCTGAATCTGCTGAGGTCCAAAGTACTTCCCGCCGATCCTATCCAGCATTTCCCTTACTTGCGGATTCTCCTCTGGTGAAAAGTCCTTGGCGATCAAATCCAGTATTGCCTGAAAGAAGTCTCCAAAAACCTCGGTATTGGCACACTCAGCCGTCACCTTTATACCTTCGCTAAGGGGTAGGGCTATAACCTGAAAAGAGATTTGTCCTCCCACCGGGCAAGCCTCCAGCACATTTGGCTCATCTGGGCCTCTTGGTGCTATATACGTACCTTTCATCTCTAATATAGTACTACCGTCTACTGTCCATCTTCCGCGTCTGGCTGGCTCGAGACAGAAGTACCCTTCCCCAGATGGAAAGCGCCGGCCAGAAATGAATGTAGTGGTGAATTTCAGCCATTGTCTAAATCCATCCACGGTCGTATAGAGATAAAAACCCGTCTTCATGCTGCTCATCCTACATCCTCCAACGCAAAAGGCCGCCTTGCTCTTGACAGCAGGCGGCCTCGGTGGTACACTATGCCTCGCCATGCCGCCCTATCGGCTGGCCCGCCTCCTGGGTGTGATCAGCACCGCAGGGGGCTTTTCTCTTGGCTGCATTATAGCATGTGGGTAGACATAATGTCAAGATGATTGCCGCGGGGGCCGCAGCGCATCA
>VGOH01000216.1 GCA_016875955.1 Chloroflexota bacterium | reverse complement strand
TGCATGTCCGATATAAGATGTGCCCTGACCAAAACAAGATATATGACCGGCGGCAAGACCAAGTTCCCGGCGACCATCATGACCTACACCGGTGCCGGCCGGTCGGCCGCCGGGGAACACTCGGCGTGTCCCTACGGGGTAATGATGGCCACCCCGGGGCTAAAAATCGTCGCCCCGGCCACACCCTATGACGCCAAAGGGCTGACCAAAGCCGCCATCAGGGAGGACAACCCGGTGCTGGTCTTCTACCATGTTGGCCTGATATTGAGCCGGGACACCGGCCTGATACCGGAAGAAGAATACATTGTGCCCATTGGCCAGGCGGCTATTAAGAGAGAGGGCAGTGATGTTACCGTCGTGGCGATTGGACTCATGGTGCACCGGGCGCTGGCGGCGGCGGACCGGCTCCAGAAAGAAGGCATCAGCCTGGAGGTCGTTGACCCCCGGACTCTGGCGCCGCTGGATAAGCCGACCATTATTGAGTCGCTGCGGAAGACGGGACGGCTGGTGATAATGGATGAGGAACCCAAGACGGAGAGCGCCTCTTCTGAAATCGCCGCCATAATTGCAGAAGAGGCCTTTGACTATCTGGATGCGCCCATAAAGAGGGTCTGTGCCCCGGATACCCCCATACCTTTCAGCCAGGCCCTGGAAAGAGAGTGGATGCCTGATGAGGCGGACTTAATCAGGGCGGTAAAAGAACTGGTGAGCTGAGGGAAGACGGGATGGGGTAAAAGGGCCATAATTATGGACAACAATGTCCTATTATGATAACCTGTGTTACGCAAACTTATTGCCGTCGTAAAAAGTAATCAGTAAACCAAAGGAGGACAGTGACCATGAAGATAGCCGACCTAAAGACTTATATAGTGGGCAACCCGCCCCCTCATCACGGGGGGCGCAACTGGGTATTTTTAAAAATTACCACCGATGACGGCATAGAGGGGTTTGGCGAGGCTTATGCCGTGCCCTTTGATGCCAGGACCGCGGTGCGCATGATTGAGGACATGGGCGAGCGCTATGTTATCGGCTTTGACCCGTTCAAGACGGAGAGGCTCTGGCGGATACTCTACGGCAGTGGTTTTGGCCAGCACCCGGACCTGGCCAAGCTGGCGGTAATCAGCGCCTTTGAGATGGCCTGCTGGGATATCGTGGGCAAGGAGCTGAACCAGCCAATCTACAACCTGCTCGGCGGCCAGTACCATGAAAAAATCAGGTCCTATACTTACCTTTATCTCTCCCCTGAAGAATCGGTAAAGAGCGAGGCCAGCGTACACTGCGACCCGGAAAAGGCGGCGGAAAGGGCTGCCAAATACGTTGAACAGGGCTTCACCGCGGTAAAGTTCGACCCCATTCTTGACCTCATGTCGCCATTTGACCCCAGGGAACTTTCGCTGGAATCGCTGGAAAACGCCGAGGCCGTGGTCAGAAGTGTGCGGGAGGCGGTCGGCGGCAAATGTGACCTGCTTATCGGGACCCACGGGCAGATGACCACTCACAGCGCTATCCGGCTGGCCAAGAGGTTGGAGAAGTATGACCCGCTGTGGTTTGAGGAGCCGGTGCCGCCGGAGAATATAGACGAGATGGCCAGAGTGGCCCGGTTCACCAGCATTCCCATCGCCACCGGGGAGCGGTTGTCAACGGTGTATGAGTTCGCTGAACTGCTGGAGAAGCAGGCGGCGGTGATTCTGCAGATGGCTCTGGGCCGTGTCGGCGGCATAATGGAGGCCAAGACCATAGCCGGGATGGCCGAGGCCCATTACGCTCAGATAGCGCCGCACCTGTTCTGCGGGCCGATAGAGGCCGCCGCCAATATTCAAATCGATACCTGCAGCCCCAACTTTTTGATTCAGGAAAGCATAGAGACATGGGGCGGCTTCCACGCCAAGCTTCTTAAAGAGCCACTCCAGTGGGAAGATGGCTACATCATACCGCCCACCAAGCCGGGCCTGGGGGTTGAGCTCAATGAGGAGGTTGCCGCCAGATATCCCTATATCCCGGTCGAGCACGGGGCATGGATGTGGGATACACCCACTGACCTGCGGGGCAAAGGCACCGGTGCCAAAGGAGTCAGGAAGCGCTAAATCGCGTTTCAGCGGAATATTATTTTGCCCAGCCGGGCGTCCCGTATGGTTATGGCTCCCTCAGGGCACATTTCCTGGCAG
>VGOH01000215.1 GCA_016875955.1 Chloroflexota bacterium | reverse complement strand
CTGCCGCTTCTGCGGGTCACCGAGGACGCCGAAGGCCTCATTGATTTCCTTGAACTTGTCGTTGGCCCACGCTTCCTTGCCCGGGTTGCGGTCGGGATGGTACTGCATCGCCAGTTTGCGGTAGGCTTTCTTTATCTGGTCCTGGCTGGCATTCCTGGGCACGCCCAGAATCTGGTAATAGTCCTTGGCCATGAGCGATTATCGCCCCCCCGAAAGTATAAGTATATCACAGCTGGTGCCTCTTGTTCAGGGAGAGAACAGAGGGTAGAATGGGGTGAAGGAAAGGAGGGTGCACCATGGCGGAGCCGTTGGGCAGGATTGAGAAGCCGGAGGCGAAGGAATTCACCAGCAAAAGGAAGCTTTATCTGGTGCCGTTGCTTTTCACGGGCAAGAATGCGCCAGAGGGTTACACGGAAAAGTACCAGCGTTACTGGGAGCAGGTCAGCGAGCAACTGGCGAATCTGGAGGCCAAGCTGGGCAGGGTGGAACATATATATCATGAGTCCGTCTATCAGGCGGGCAGGGAGGGGCTTGAGGCCATTCAGAAACTCAACACCGATAGCGGCCAAGTCGTTAAGGAGAAGAGCGAGGCCGGTGCCCTGATTGAGAACGTTGAGGATAAAGCTCTGGCCGAGGAATGCCTGGACTGGGAGCGGTTTATCCTCATCGGCTTTATCAGTCAGAAAGTGGCCCAGATGGTCTCGGAGCTGTATGTCAAGGCGCTGCGCCAGCGGTATGAACACCTGGCCAAGCAGATTGATGAGACGCTGGAGGTGGATCAGGCCGGGCTGCTCTTCATCCGGGAAGGCCATCTGGCGCAGTTCCCCAAAGATATAGAGGTTTTCAGCGTGGCCCCGCCTGCGCTAGACGAAATTCACCGCTGGCAGCGGGAGCAGCTGGCCGCGAAAAAGCCGGATGAGCCGAAGAAATGAGCACCTTTGACCACTTCATAGTCTGGTAACATGTCGGAAACATTGAAAAAGAGATATCAATGGGTGATGCTGGCCCTGTCGTTCAGCATCGCCTTTCTATTGCATTTGCTGAACATATGCCTCGCCCCCATGGTCAACGGCATCATGTTGGAATGGGGTCTGTCCTACACCGAGTTCGGGCTCATCTTTTCTGTGGCGGTGTTAAGCCTCATGATTTTCCGTATCCCCTGGGGCCTGCTCGGTGACCGGATTGGCTACCAGAACTCTTTCCGCATCGCTCTGCCGGGGATAGCCGTTCTGGCCGTAATAAGGGCGCTGTCGCCGGGCTACGTGGCCTTTCTGGCCAGCCATTTTCTCCTTGGGGTGGGACTGGCGGTGGTGATGCCATGCCTGCCACTAATCGTGAAGGAATGGGCTCCGGAGCGGCCTGGATTTGCCACTGGACTGTATATCTCCGGCTTCGCTGCGGGCAATGCCACCGCCCTGGGCCTTACGCCCTGGCTGCTGGAGCAGCTGAGCTGGCGGCATATCCTCCTTGTATATAGCGGCCTGGCCATCATCCTTGCCCTCCTGTGGTGGGCATTCGCCAGAAGCGACCTAAGGCCAACCTCCGGATTTCAGTTGCAAAGTTTTGTCTTGGTACTGAAAGACAGGTATGTCTGGGTGCTGTTGTTGTTGATGATGGCCTGTGTTGGGGGCTACGATACCCTGGCCATCTGGCTGCCGAAAATACTTGACGTTAAAGGACTCGCCCCGACGCTGGCCACGTTGCTTTCCTTGGGCTTCTTTCTGGCGGGACCCACCGTGGGCCTGATTTCAGACCGGTTCCGCAACGCCAGGGCAGTTGTGGCGTTGCTGGGAATTATCGCCGGCATGGTCATTGTTGGTATCAATTACGCCCCGTTCCCTCTTCTCCTGCCCGCTATTTTTGTGGCCGGGTTTGCCACCATAGGTGTGCTTACCATTATTCTCTCTGTCCCCACCCAACACCAGCGACTGGCACCGGCAGCGGCCAGCGTGGTCGGCATTGTCTCCTCGCTGGGCAACCTGACCTCTCTGCTAATGCCGGCCGTCTTCGGCTACCTGATTGACCTTACCGGGACGTTTCAGGCTTCGCTTTTCACCACCGCGGCCGTGGTTGTCATCATGTTCGTCGTCGGCTCCCGTATGAGCGAGTGAGACATCCTGTCCGATTTGGTTCTATTTTCTTATAGTAGTTCTTTTGCTCACCCCCTTGCTCCCCCTCTCAAACAG
>VGOH01000214.1 GCA_016875955.1 Chloroflexota bacterium | reverse complement strand
ACGAGGTGGGGCGGGGCTCCATTGCCGGGCCGGTGGTGGCGGCCGCTGTCATCATGCCCGATGGTCTCAAAGCGCCCTGGCTTGCCGAGGTGAGAGACAGCAAGCAGCTGCGTCCGGCAAAGCGGGGAATCCTGGCCAGCCATATTAAGAGAGCCGCCATATCATTTGGCGTGGGCGTGGTAAATCAAAAGCTTATTGATACCATGGGCATCGTTGAGGCCAGCAAGCTGGCCATGAAACTGGCGATAAACCGGCTTTCGCCGGGACCGGAGTACCTGCTCATTGACTACGTGTACCTGCCCGCGGTAAAACTGCCGCAGAAAGGGATTACCGACGGCGACTGCAAGTGTTTTTCCATCGCCTGTGCTTCCATTGTGGCCAAAGTGGCCAGGGATGAGATGATGATGCGGCTGGACCGGCTTTTTTCGGGATACCGGCTGGCGGAAAATAAAGGTTACTGCACCGAAGAGCACCTGGCGGGACTGTCACGCCTGGGGCCCTCACCTATCCACCGGCGGACATTTCAGCCGGTCAGGTGGTATCTCTAGACAAGCGCCATGAAACGTCAGGCAACGGGCAATCTGGGTGAAAAACTGGCGGCGGAGTTTTTAAAGAAGAAGGGATATCACGTTCTGCAGACCAATTACCGCTGCCCGGAAGGGGAAGTGGATATCGTAGCGCGGTGGCAGGACTGCCTGGTTTTCGTTGAGGTGAGGACAAAGAGGAGTCGGGAATTCGGTAGCCCTGAGGAATCAATTACACCGGCGAAGATGGCTAAATTACGCCGGGTGGCGGCCCACTACCAGCAGACACAGGGTGCTGTCCCCGCTTCCTGGCGGATTGATGTTGTGGCCGTTGAGCTGGACATGCAGAACCGGCCGAGGCGGATGGAACATATTGAAAATGCCGTTGGCGAATCATGAAACTCCGCCAGCTTTACCCTCTGAATAAGCTGTGTTAGAATTAACCCACCGGAAAAAAATGGCTGAATTACCCGAAAAAACGCTGCGCATTATAGATGCCAATCTGAACCGCATTGGCGAGGGCCTGCGTGTCCTTGAGGATGTCAGCCGGCTGCTGCTCAACAGCGGCGACCTGAGCCAGCAGTTAAAGAACCTGCGCCACAGACTGGTGATAATTGAGCCGGCGCTGGAGCGGAAGCTCATTCAGGCCCGGGACGCGGCCGGTGACGTTGGCCGTGACCTTGAGGTGCCGGGCGAACCGAAGCACCGGGATGTATCGGCCACGGTGGTGGCCAATTCACGGCGGGTGCAGGAATCGCTGCGCGTTATGGAAGAGATGGCCAAACTACCGGGCGCGGTTCTGGATTCGGAGAAGTACAAACAGGCCCGCTTCTCGCTCTATACCATAGAAAAGGAGATGCTGGCCCGGCTGGCAGCATAACGGAAACATGACGCCAGCTGAGCATGCCGTTTGAGGCAAGAAATGAGCGGGTCAGGCGATAATCTGGAGAAGATTGCGGAACAGATAAGGCAGGACTTTACCGAACTGGACGCGGCCCGGGAGAAGGTGTTGCCCTGCTGCCGCGAGGTGATTCGCCACTGCAGCCAGGCGATACGGGCCGTGCACCGTCAGGAGTTTGGAAAGGCGGCGGAGCTGCTGCAAACGGCGCGGGGTCTGCTTGGAGAGGCGGGGCAGATGGTGGCCGGCTACGGTGAACTGAATTACACCGGCTTTTTCCGCGATGCCCAGAAAGAGTACGCCGAGGGCAGCATCCTTCTCTCGGTGGTGGACGGAAAGTCGGCGCCGTCGCCGGCAGAACTGGGCATTGATGATGCCGCCTACCTGAACGGCATGGGGGAGGCGGTGGGAGAGTTAAGGCGCTACCTGCTGGACAGCATGAGACAGGGTGATGTTTCCCGGGGCGAGGAACTGCTGCAGGTAATGGACGATATTTACAGCGTTCTGGTGACCATGGACTTTCCCGATGCCATTACCGGCGGGCTGCGCCGCACTACTGATATGGTTCGCGGCGTGCTGGAGAAAACCCGCAGCGACCTGACGCTTATCGTGCAGCAAAAAGGCCTGGAGAACAGGCTGGAACAGATAAGAGAAGATAAAAGATAGCCGCTTATTGACCGTTGCTGCAAAATGCGTTAAACTAACAGCATCAGTGAGCGAATGAAATATTAATGACGTGATATTCTGAAGGCGGTTGTACGGGCTGCCTTCTTTTTTGATA
>VGOH01000213.1 GCA_016875955.1 Chloroflexota bacterium | reverse complement strand
TACCTGAAGACCGCGGAACGGTACTGGTATGGTAAAGACTGGTTTGGCAGCGAAAAGAGAAAGACTCCCGCCTAGGAAAAGGAGGCAGAAATGGCATTTGAGGTACCGAAGACCAAATATACCGGTAAGATTAAAGAAATAAAACTGGGTACAGGTGACAAGGCTGTCATCGTGGGCGGGGAGAGCTGCTACCCGTTCTATCTTTTTGAAGGCGAGATGCCACGCATGCCCCGAATCGCCATGGAGGTCTATGACTCACCTCCCCAGGAATGGCCCGAAGCCGCCCTGGAGCCCTTCGCCAGCGTCACCGACGACCCCGTGGCCTGGGCCAAGAAGTGCATCAATGACTACGGAGCGGAGATGCTCTGCCTGCAGCTGGTCAGCACCGACCCCAATGGCCTTGACCGCGGTGCCGATGAGGCGACCGCAGTGGTCAAGAAGGTCGCTGACGCCATTGATGTGCCGCTCATCGTCTGGGGCACGGCCAACCATGATAAAGACGTTGAGGTCTTCCGCAAGGTGACCGAAGTCTGCCACGGGAAAAACCTTATCTTTGGCCCGGTGGAAGAGGGCGACCACAAGCAGCTCGGCGCCGCGGCCATTGGCTACCAGCATACCGTGGTATCTTCATCGCCGATTGACATCAACCTGGCCAAGCAATTAAATATCCTGCTGGGCAACCTCGGCGTCCCCGACGAGTTTATCGCCATGGACCCCACCGTGAGCGGTATCGGCTACGGTATTGAATACGCTTACTCAGTAATGGAAAGAATGAGAATGGCGGCGCTGACCCAGCAGGATGACAAGCTCCAGTTTCCCATTATCTGCAATATCGCCAGAGAAGTCTGGAAGACCAGAGAAGTCAAAATTGCCCAGAAAGAAGACCCCAAGATGGGAGATGCCAGAAAGCGAGGCATCATGCTGGAGGCCATGTCCGCCATGTGCCTGCTGCTGGCGGGGGCTGACGTTCTGATTATGAGGCATCCCGAGGCAATCAAACTGATAAAAGAGACGCTGGCGGAGCTGACGGCTGCCTGAGATAAGATTTAAGACCGGGAGGAGCGTACGATGGCTGAAGAGAAGGCAAAAGAAGTAGCGAAAAGCATTGACGATGCTACCCTTGAGATGATTAAGAAAGCGAGAAAGGAGGGGGCCAGGACCGTCTTTGAACGCGCTGAGACGACCAAACCCTGCCCGATAGGGTCGGAAGGCAGTTGCTGTAATATCTGCGCCATGGGCCCCTGCCGGGTACCGCTGCCCAAGGGCAAGGAGGAAACGCCGGAAGAAAAGAGGAAGCGGACCGGCGTCTGCGGCGCCACTGCCGAGACCATTGCCGCCCGCAATTTCCTGAGGAAGATAGCCGCCGGTGCCGCCGCCCACAGCGACCACGGCCGCCGCGTCGCCGAGGCATTTCTCCTGGCGGCAAAGGGCGAGTCCCCCGAGTTCCAGCTTAAAGATGAGCAGAAGCTGCTCCAGCTGGCCCTTGACCTCGGCGTGGAGATTGGCGAACGGAGCAACAATGAAATAGCCGTAGACATTGGCGAGATGCTGATGGCGGAATTCGGCAGGCAGGAGGGAGAGCTCCTTACCCTGAAGAAAGCGCCGCTGAAGCGACAGGAACTCTGGCGTGAGGCTGGCGTCGCTCCCCGCGGCATTGACCGCGAGGTGGTGGAGGCCATGCACCGTACCCACATGGGCGTAGACCAGGACTACAAGAACCTGCTCCTCCAGGGCGCCCGGGCCGCCCTCGCCGATGGCTGGGGCGGCAGCATGATTGCCACCGAACTCCAGGACGTGCTTTTCGGCACGCCATCGCCGGTGCTCAGCCAGATAAACCTGGGCGTCCTCAAAGAAGACGAGGTCAATTTGATTATTCACGGCCATGAACCGCAGCTGGCAGAGATGCTGGCGGTGGTGACGCGTGACCCGGAAATGGTCAAATACGCCCAGTCCAAAGGCGCCAAGGGCATTAACCTGGCCGGCATGTGCTGCACCGCCAATGAGATACTGATGCGACACGGTGTGCCCATTGCCGGCAATTTCCTGCAGCAGGAGACGGCCATTGTTACCGGGGCGGTGGAGGCAATTGTGGTGGACGTCCAGTGCATCATGCAGGGGCTGGCCGATGTGGCCAGCTGCTTCCACACCAAGATTATCACCACCGACGCGCGCGCCAAGATTGAAGGCGCCATGCATATTGAGTTTGA
>VGOH01000212.1 GCA_016875955.1 Chloroflexota bacterium | reverse complement strand
GGCTGAAGTTCTGGTTCGGCGCAACGATATCTATCAGGTGGTGCCGGACCTGCGCCTGCTCCTGTGCACCGGGCTTGGCGGTGCCGATATCCATGTGCCGGTAAACCTGACGGCTATCGGCGCTGATGATTTCGCCATTGAATACCCGGGCAAGGTGCAGGGCCAGATGGCTTTTGCCGATACCGGTCGGGCCGACGATTGCCACCAGAGAGTTCATTTCCGTTGCTTGATTGCGGCTGTCTGATTAACGATGCTGATGAATTCACTGGCCTTGAGGCTGGCCCCGCCGACCAGCGCCCCATCTATATCAGGTTGTCGCATGAACTCAGCGGCATTGTCCGAGTTAACGCTGCCGCCATATAGTATGCGCATCTCCCGGGCTATCTTCTTTCCATATCGCCCGGCGACATTCCGGCGGATAAAGGCAATGGTGCCGTTGGCCTGCACGCCGGTGGCTGGCCTACCCGTGCCGATGGCCCATACCGGTTCATAGGCGATGGTCAGGCCATTGGGTTCGGCCACACCCGCCAAAGCTGATTCCAACTGGTCGGCGACCACCCCTTCTGTTTTCCCAGCCTCATTCTCCTCCAAACGCTCGCCAACGCATAATATCGGCGTCAGTCCCACTTTTAAGGCGGCGATAACCTTTTTATTAATAATATCTGAAGTCTCGTGGAAATGCTGCCTTCGCTCCGAGTGCCCGATGATGACATATTCACAAAGGTCAGCCACCATCGCCGGGGAAATCTCGCCGGTATATGCACCCTTCTCGGCGAAGAACAGGTTCTGAGCACCCAGCTTGATGCCGCTGCCCTTGAGCAACCCTTTTGCCGGCGCCAGCGAAACAAACGGCGGACAGATTACCTTCTCCACGCTGGCAATTTTCTCCAGCTCGCCCTTCATCGCTCTGACCAGTTCCAGGGCCTCAGGCACCGTGGTATTCATCTTCCAGTTGCCAGCAATCAATGGTATGCGCATTCCTGTCTCCTAAATCGGCTTTGGCTATTTCCTGTCTTGCAATGCCTCCACGCCGGGCAGCTTTGCCCCGCTCAGGAACTCCAGGGAAGCCCCACCTCCCGTAGAAACAAATGCCATCTTTCCGGCCAGGCCCATTTCAATGACCGCTTCCGCGGTGGAGCCACCGCCAATGACCGTCATGGCCTCAAGCTTGGCCAGCAACTTGGCCAGTTCCTGTGTCCCTCTGGCAAAACGCGGGATTTCAAATATACCCATCGGGCCGTTCCAGAAAATCGTCCGGCATTTCTTCAGTTCCAGACTGAAGTCAGCTATCGTCTGCGGCCCTATATCCACAATCCTTTTGTCCTTCGGTATCTTATCGGCAGGAAAAACCTTGACCTGGGCCTCGCGGCTGATTTCATCAGCGACGGCAACATCCGCTGGCAGCATCAGGTTCACCTTCTCCTTTTGCGCCATTTTCATCAAACGACCGGCTGTCGCCAGCATATCCTCCTCAAGTAAAGACTGGCCCACCTCGTATGCCCTGGCTTTCAGAAATGTCGCCGCCATGCCGCCGCCAACCATGACATAGTCCACCTTGCCCATAATGTTTTCCAGCATGCTGACCTTATCGCTTATCTTGGCGCCGCCCAGCAGGGCCGCAAACGGTCGGGCCGGACTTTGCAGCATTTTACTCAGGTTAGCCACCTCTTTTTCCATCAAGAAGCCGGCCACCGCCGGCAGGTAATCAGCGATAACCGATACCGAAGCATGGGCTCTATGTGCGGCGCCAAAGGCATCATTGACCAGGACGTCGCCCAGACGAGCCAGAGACTGAGCAAATGAGGCATCACCCGTTTCTTCTTCGGTGTGGAAGCGCAGGTTCTCCAGCATGATAACGTCCCCTGGTTTCATCGCCGCCACCATATTTTCCACGCCGGGCCCAACGCAGTCCAGGGCCATGGCAACCGGCTGTCTTAAGACTTCAGAAAGGCGCCGGGCCGCTACACCCAGGCTCATACCGGCAACCACCTTCCCTTTGGGTCGACCCAGGTGAGATATCAGTATAACTTTGGCACCATGCCCGATTAGATATTTGATGGTGGGCAGTGCGGCACGGATGCGATTATCGTCGGTTATGGCGCCTGTTTTTTCATCCAGCGGCACGTTGAAGTCAACACGCACCAGCACCCGCTTGCCCTTGACGTCTATATCCCTGACTGTCATCTTAGGCATTTATTACACCACATCGCCGAAAGTATTTTGGGATATAAATACA
>VGOH01000211.1 GCA_016875955.1 Chloroflexota bacterium | reverse complement strand
TCATGAAACCATACAAGCTGGCCTCCCGCGAGTTCAAAGGTGAGGACACCGTGGTAAAGGTGAGCGGGGTGGAAATCGGCGGGCAGCGCGTCGTGGTCATGGCCGGTCCCTGTGCCGTGGAGAACGAGGAGAGGCTCATGGAAGTGGCCAAGGTGGTCAAAGAAGCCGGGGCGGCGGTGTTACGTGGTGGCGCCTTTAAGCCACGAACCTCACCTTTCAGTTTCCAGGGCCTGGAAGAGGTGGGGCTGGAACTGCTGGCCAAAGCGAGAAAGGCCTTCAGCATACCGGTCATCACCGAGGTCGTCGACCCGCACGACGTTGAGCTGGTAAGCAAATCGGCAGATATACTTCAGGTCGGCGCCCGCAATATGCAGAACTTTGCTCTCTTGACTGAGGTGGGCAAGAGCCAGCGCCCGGTGCTGCTCAAGCGCGGCTTTTCCAGCACCGTAACCGAATGGCTGACCGCCGCTGATTACCTGCTGGCCGAGGGGAACAACCAGGTCATTCTCTGTGAGCGCGGCATCAGGACTTTTGAGGACAGCATACGGTTCTCGCTGGATATTTCCTCGGTGCCGGTGATAAAGAAGTTCAGCCACCTGCCCCTGATTGTCGACCCGAGCCACGCCGCCGGGCACTATTCGCTGGTGCCGGCCATCGCCCGGGCGGCCGTAGCCGCCGGCGCCGATGGCATCCTCATTGAAGTCCACCCCAACCCGAAGGAAGCGCTGGTGGATGGGTTGCAGTCGCTGACTATATCGGATTTCAACCGGTTGATGGCGGAGCTGAAAGCAATCGCCAAATCGGTTGGCAGATATGTCTAGTCGCACCCGTTAATCTATGATGGAAAACGTCATTAAATTTGGTACCGATGGCTGGCGGGGCATTATCGCCCGTGATTTCACCTTTGATAATGTCCGCGTCTGCGCGCTGGGGGTCGCTGACTATCTCAAGAAGGCGAAGATGGCCGGAAAAGGGCTGATTATTGGCTACGATACCCGCTTCGCCTCCGAGGACTTCGCCGCCGCCTGTGCCGAAGTAACTGCGGCCAGCGGCATCAAGACCTACCTGTGCGACAAGGCAACGCCAACGCCCGTGGTCAGCTACAGCGTGCTCGCCAATCAGGCAGCAGGCGCCATCATCATCACCGCCAGCCATAACCCCGGCATCTGGAACGGTTTCAAATACAAGGACCAGTACGGGTCCAGCGCGCCTGATGATATAACCGGGGAAATAGTGAAATCAATCGGCCGGACGCTATCCGGAGGTAAGACACCGGAACAGGTGCCGCTTAAGAAGGCGATGGAGCAGGGGATAGTTGAGCAGATTGACCTGGCGCCGGTCTATCTCAAGCAGGTGGCCAGGCTGGTGGATATTGACGCAATACGCAAATCAAAACTTAACATAATAATAGATTCCATGCACGGTGCCGGCATGGGTTATCTGAAAGGACTGCTGCAGGGCGGACGCACCGGCGTGACCGAGATAAACGGCGAGCGCAATCCACTCTTTCCAGATATGGTGCGCCCCGAGCCGATAGCCGTCAACCTGAAGCGATTATCGGCGCTGGTCAGGGAACAGGGGGCCAGCGTCGGGCTGGCGACCGACGGCGATGCCGACCGCGTGGGTGTGGTCGATGAGAATGGCAACTTCATCACGCCGCTGCAGACGTTTGCCCTGCTCTGTCTCTACCTTCTGGAGACGCGCGGGGAGCGGGGCCCTCTGGTCAAGACCATCACCAGCTCCAGCATGCTTGACCGGCTGGGCGAACTGTACCATGTGCCGGTCTTTGAGACGACGGTTGGTTTTAAATACGTGGCGCCAATCATGCAAGCCGAAAACGCCCTCATTGGCGGCGAGGAGAGCGGCGGCTACGGCTTCCGCGGCCACGTTGCCGAGCGCGACGGCATTCTGGCTGGCCTCTATTTTCTGGATTTCATGCTCAGGACAGGGAAAAAGCCGTCGGAGCTTCTGAAACATCTATACCGCCAGGTGGGGCCGCACTATTACCAGCGCATTGATACCGAGTTCCCCGAGAAAGAGCGCCCGGCGATTATCAAGCGGCTGCAGGACAACCCTCCGGGAGCAATTGAAGGGGTGAAGGTCAATAAGGTGGATACCGCCGATGGCTTCCGCTATATTCTGGCCGACAACAGCTGGCTGCTGGTGAGGTTTTCCGGCACGGAGCCGGTGCTCCGCATCTACGCCGAGAGCAGCTCTGACGTCAGGGTGAAAAAGCT
>VGOH01000210.1 GCA_016875955.1 Chloroflexota bacterium | reverse complement strand
CAGCTACGGGCTGTGGGTGGCGGGAATGTCCAGCCACTATGCGGCCCGTGAACTCGGTTGCCTGGTCATCCCTACCGGTGCTACCCCGGCCGACAGGCAGATAGATTATCTTATTGGCGCCCGCCCTACTGTTCTCCTGGCGACCCCTTCTTTCGCGCTTTACCTGGGGGAAAGGCTGGCGGAAAGGCATGTTTCACCTGAGAGCCTCGCCTTGCGCATAGGCTGTTTTGGCGGTGAGCCCGGTGCTGAGGTAGCTTCCACCAGAAAGAAGATTGAGAGCGGTCTGGGCATTGCCGCTTTTGATTACTACGGTCTGGCCGAAATCGGGCCAACCTGTGCCTCGGAATGCCCGGAAAAAACCGGGATACACTGGGTTGAGGACCACGTTCTGGTGGAACTGGTCAATCCGCAGACCATGAAATGGTGCCAGCCGGATGAAGCGGGAGTCCTGGTGATGACCCACCTGACCAAAGAGGCCACGCCAATGATCAGATACTGGAGCAACGACGTGGCCAGGCTTGATGTGGCCAGGTGCGCCTGCGGGCGGACCCATGCCAGGTCACCGGGCGGGATTCTGGGCAGAGCTGATGACATGATAGTTTACCGGGGCGCCAAATTTTACCCCACTCAGATAGAGAGAGTATTGCGAAGTTTTAAAGAACTCTCCGATGAATACCGCATAGAGCTGGCCACTGATGAAAAAAGAAGCACCAACATCTGCACGGTCGTTGTTGAATGCTTGAGTGAGGATATAGACAAGGCCCAGCTTGAAGAAAGGGTGAGGGCGGCCCTGCGAGCCGAGCTTCAGGTCGCGCCCGCCATCAGGTTTCTGGAATTCGGCACCCTGGAGAGGACGACTTTCAAGGCGAAGAGGATAGTGGACAAAAGGAAGCCAAATTAGGGGACAGGTTTTGTTTACTTCGGCCGTATCTGCCGCAGAGACAGTATCAGTACCAGCGCCAGAGCCACGACCGCGGCACAGAGCCAAAAGGCGAGGCTGTAGCTTTCGGTGGTGTCATATATGTACCCCGCCACCACGGGGCCGATAGCACCCCCGACCATACTGCTGAAGAAGACGATGCCGTAGAGGGCGCCGTGTGCACGTACCCCGAAGTACTCGGCAATGATAGGTGAAATCACCGTGAATGTCCCACCATGACCAAAACCATAGACTACGGCGAACAGGATGAGCATCCAGAGCTCTCTGGCCAGTTGCAACCACAAAAAAGCCAGGATAAGCAGGACTAGACAGATAATCATGGAGCGCCTGTTGCCGATACGGTCTACAGCAAACCCCGTGACGAACCTGCCGGTCATACTTATGGCGCCGATTGCCGACAGGATGCCAGCCGCTATCGTCGAGGATATGCCGATGTCCGTGGCGTGTACGACGATATGCACCATGATAATAAGAAGGCTGAACATGGTGGTGAGATAAACAAGGCAAACCGTCCAGAATTGCCGGGTGCGGAGCGCTTCATGCAGATAAAGCCCGGTTTCGGCCAGTCTTGAACCCGCCGCCTGGCTTTCCTTATCGCCATCAGGCGATAGACCATAGCGGGCGGGGTCACGCCGCAACAGCTGTCCGATGGCAATGAGCAGAACCATCGCAGCCGCGCCGATGATAATGTAGGAATTGCGCCAGCCATAAGCCACGATGAGCAGGCTGGCCACCAGAGGTATGGCGAATTGCCCGGTACCCGTGCCCACCTTGGCGATGCCGGTCATCATGCCCCTCCGCCGGATAAACCACCGCGCTATCGTGCTGAGGGGAACAATGTCAATGGCACTCAACCCGATGCCGACGATAACGCCATAGAACAGGTATAATTGCCAGACGCTATTGAGTCCTGACATGAGCAGGAGCCCCAGCCCGAAGAAGAAGCCGGCCACCGTCATCACCACCCGCGGACCAAGCCTGTCATTCAGTCTGCCCGCCAGGATGCCGAGAAATCCAGCAACCAGTAATGCCATGGACTGAGCGCCTGACAGAGTGGCCCTGGACCAACCGAAATCGTTAAGCAGCGGTTTGAAAAAGACGCCGAAAGCGATAAAGGTACCGATACCTACTGCCTGTATGCCGAAGCCGGAGGCAACAATATTATAGCCGTAGAAGTACCGGGGTCTCCTCATGCCAGCAACAGTATAACTCTTCGCAATAGATAAATGCCAATAGCATCAGTTTGCCTTCTTCTTTTTTGAGGGAGTGAAGTCTATTTTCACCAGCGCTCGTAACGTACCA
>VGOH01000209.1 GCA_016875955.1 Chloroflexota bacterium | reverse complement strand
ACCGTTATCTGCCCAGCCCGGGTCTGGAGCTGGTCCAGGGTTCTTTTAAAGGTGGCGTTCATCTGTTCTACCGAGGCAGAAACCCCAAGATCGTCCAGGTTATTTTTCAGGATGCTGAGTATCATGGTGTTGCCGCCTACGTAGTTATGTTGGGCAAAGGGACTCCGGCCCAATAATCCGGCCGGGTCATTTGAGATGATTACATTGCCAGCGGCACTCGGCATATGACACGACTGGCATTCCAGTTGCTGGCCGGGTGTAACGCCGAAAACGCTGTTCGACCATTCAAGAAAGGTTGTTTGCTCGGGGAAGGTGCCGACCACTTTTCCACTGCCGTCCACGTAGGGTGTGTACAGCATGTGGCAGACAGCGCACATACCGGCCGTGCCTACGTGTTTTCCCTGTTTTGGTGTAAAGCCCACCTCCGTTTGCATAGGACCCGTAAGCACTCCCAGGAAAGGACCAAATATCTCGCGGTCCGGCGGGTTTGATGTAGTATCAACAACAAACTTCCCGGAAAAAGTGCCGGCTTCACCCAGGCCGCTGGCTTGGAACTGGTGGCAAACAGTGCACGAGTTGCCGTCCATAGCCGCCTCGTGAAGGCTGTTGGTTGGGTTGAGGAACCCGTCGTCCAGGATGTTTGTCTTCTTGTTGTCAACTAGTGCTTGGGTTCGCGCCATGGGCATATGGCAGATAGCACAGTCGTCCTCGATAATCTCCTTCAGGGCTGGATTCGCCGCCACTTCAGAGGCGACCTTGGCCTGCCAGTAGGGGTCGGTGGCAGCATTGGCCATCATTGTCGAGCGCCAGTCCGTATCTATCGACACGTCATTGCCCCGGGCGTCTTTCAAGTTGGAGTGGCATTTAGCGCACTTGCCCGAACCGGTGAAGTCGGCAGTCGTGAAGTCCCTGAGGGATGAAACCTGCCGGGTAGTGGTTATAAGAGATGTTGATACGGGAACAGAGCTGGTAGTGTACTGCTTCATCAAAAAGCTATACCACTTGAAGTGAAACACCTTTCTGGGGTACAAAGTGGCCATCAGGAGGAGAGATGGCCAAGCGTTACAGCGCTGAAGACAAGCTAGCCGCGGTCTTGGCGGCGATTCAAGGCAGGACAAGCATCAGAGAAATCTGCCGTCGCCGTGAAGTCTCAGTCAACATGCTCTATCTATGGCGAAAGCGTTTCCTGGAAGGCGGCAGGCTGGCGCTGGCGACAAACAGCCTGGCCGAAAGCCGCCGTGTCAGGCGCCTCCTGTTTGAAAACGATGAGCTCAAGCGCATGCTGGCCGAAGAGTGCCTTACCAACCGCCTTCTAAAAGGGGGGCTTGGCCGGCCCGGAAGGACCTGAAAAAGGTGGAGGAATTGCGCCATGAAGCGGGAGTCTCAGTCAGGTGGACCTGCCGCGCCCTGGGCATCAATCGCTCGACCTATTACCATCACGTCTTCGGCGCGGGAGCCGGCAGGAAAGACGGCAAGAGCATGGTTATGATAAACCCGGTACTGCGTGCAGTGGCGGAGGCCAATCCCGCGCTGGGCTACCGCCGGGTCTGGGCAAAGGCCAGGGCCAGGGGTTACAATAAGTCCATCTCCACGGCCTACCGGGAGCTCAGGAGAGGAGGTCTGCTCTTGCCCCGTCCGTCATACACGGAACTGAAAGAGGCGTTCCTGGCCCGCAGGGAATACCTGGTGAAGCCCACCGGCCCCAACCAGCTCTTCCAGGCTGATTTCACCTCTGTTAACATACCGGGCTATCCGCCCCAGCCGCTGCTCCTGGTGATGGATTACTACTCCCGCTACCTGCTGGTGCTCAGGCTCTGTTCTGACATGACCGCGGATGCCTTTATCAGTGGTTTGGAAGATGCTCTGGAAGAGGCCATGAAGCTGACTACCCTGCCACCTGAGCAGGTCATCACACTGGTCACCGATAACGGCCCGGCCATGACCGCCCGCCAGACAGCCAGGTATCTGGAAATGAGCCCCTACTTCCATGTCAGGGGCCGTAGCCATCATCCCCAGACCACGGGTATGGTGGAGCGGCTGATACGCACTATCAAGGAAGAGGAGATATACTTACACGACTACCGCGACCCGGCCGATGCCCAGGCCCACCTGGATGCGTTCCGGCAGGACTACAACCGTGTCCGGCCGCACCAGGCTCTTAAATACCGGGTGCCGTATGAGGTGTATACTGGGAGATTAATTTGGCCCACTTCTGTACCACAGAAAACAACCGCTTAGTGGTATGATTTGGGTGAAGCATTACAGTAGTTGCA
>VGOH01000208.1 GCA_016875955.1 Chloroflexota bacterium | reverse complement strand
TGTATTAGCCCTGATAACAGCAAGCCGGTTATTCTGCGCGTGTCCGGGGGCACCAGCATGGTGGGCAAAGACCTAGCCAACGAGGGAATAACGACCTCTATGGAAGAGGCGATGCGCCTCAATGCTTCTGCGGTCGGCATTTCCGTATTTGTTGGCTCCGATTATGAGAAGGAATCGCTATTGAATCTGGCCAAGCTGGTAGATGACGGCGAAAGGTACGGTATTCCGGTGATGGCGGTCACCGCGGTGGGCAAGGAACTGGAGAAGCGGGACGCCCGCTATCTAGCTCTTGCCTGCCGCATTGCTGCTGAGCTGGGGGCGCGGGTGGTCAAGACCTACTGGTGCCAGAATTTTGAGAAAGTCACCGGCGGCTGCCCGGTGCCGGTGGTGATGGCCGGAGGGCCACAGGTCGATACCGAGCTGCAAGTATTTGAATTTGTCCACGACGGTATGCAGAATGGCGCCATCGGGGTGAACCTGGGCCGCAACATATGGCAGAACGATTTTCCGGTGGCCATGATAAAAGCCATACGCGCCATCATTCATGAGAAGGCGGCCCCGAAAGACGCTCAGGAAATATACGATAGGGAAAAGAAGGGCCGGGCGAAGAAGTCATGACGGGCGCACGTAAAGAGAACATGCGTGTGGCCATGTGGTACAGTAACCGGGATATCCGCATTGAGGAGATGCCCATTCCTGAAATAGGCCCCAGGGAACTGCTGGTGCGGGTGGAAGCCAGCGGCATCTGCGGCAGCGATGTCATGGAGTGGTATCGTCTGGATAGAGCGCCGCTGGTGCTGGGCCACGAGATTGGCGGGCAGGTCGTGGTAGTGGGGAAGGGGGTAAAGGGCTACAAAGAGGGCGAACGCGTCTCTGCTGCCCACCATGTCCCCTGCAACACCTGCTATTATTGCCGGCGGGGCCACCAGACCATGTGCGATACCCTGCGCCGGACGAACTTTGACCCCGGCGGCTTCGCCCAGTACGTCCGGGTGCCCGCCATCAATGTAGGCCAGGGCGTTTTCCGGTTGCCCGATGAGACGTCTTATGAAGAGGCAACCTTCATTGAGCCGCTGGCCTGCGTGCTCCGCGGCCAGAAGATGGCCAATATGCAGTCGGGCGACAGCGTGCTCATCATCGGCAGCGGCATCGCCGGCCTGCTTCATCTGCAGCTGGCCCGGGCCACGGGGGCAAGGCGGATAATGGCCACCGACTTGAGTGACTTTCGGCTGAAGGCGGCGAAGCGATTTGGCGCTGAAGTTACCTGGCACGCCCGTGACTATTCACCAGACCGGCTGCGCCAGGCCAACGATGGCTATCTGACCGACCTGGTGATAGTCTGTACCGGAGCTACCGCGGCCATCAAACAGGCGTTGCAGTCGGTGGAACGCGGCGGTACAGTGCTGCTTTTCGCACCAACGGAGCCCGGCGTTTCCATCCCCATCTCCCTGAACGAGGTCTTCTGGCGCACTGACGTCACGCTGACCACCAGCTATGGTGCCAGCCCCGATGACTACCGGGCGGCCTTGGAGATAATTCAGGCGGGCAGGGTGCCGGTGCGACAGATGATTACCCATCGCCTGCCTTTAGCAGAGGCGGGCCGGGGCTTCCAGCTGGTTGCGGCAGCGGACGATTCCATCAAAGTTATCCTTGAGACTCAGAAATAACGGCCATGGTCGATTAAGGTAATTTTTAAAAGGAGGAAGGAAATGAAAGACCTGTTCAATTTGAAAGGCAAAGTGGCCATTGTCACCGGCGGCAATGGGGGTATCGGTCTGGGGATAGCGCGCGGGCTGGCCTCGGCGGGAGCCAGCGTGGCTATCGCCGCCCGCGACGAAGCCAAAACGGCCGAAGCGGTGAAGGGGCTTCAAAAAGAGTTTGGCATAAAGGCAATCGGGGTGAAGGTGGACGTCAGGGATGAAAAACAGATAAAAGCCATGGTGAAAAAGGTGCTGGATACATTCGGGCGGATAGATATCCTGTTCAATAATGCCGGCACCAACATCCGCAAGTTACCGCAGGAGTATGTGGTGGAGGAATGGGAGGAAGTGCTGGACGTCAATCTGCGCAGCGCCTTTCTCTGTTCGCAGGCGGTCTATCCGGCGATGAAGGCCGCCGGTGGCGGCAAAATAATCAACACCGGCTCCATGACCTCCATCTTCGGTGCGCCCAAAGTGTTGTTATATGCGACAAGCAAGGGCGGCATCGTGCAGATGGGCCGCTGTCTGGCCAATGCCTGGGCAAAGGACAATATCCAGGTGAACGCCATACTTCCCGGCTTCATTGATACC
>VGOH01000207.1 GCA_016875955.1 Chloroflexota bacterium | reverse complement strand
TCTGTCATCAATTACTGAAGGGGTATTTTTTGCCTGAAAGAGGAAGCGCTGAATCCCGCAGAAGCGGATTTTAAGGGTATATAAATTTTTTTCTCTGTTTTTAATTTATGGAAAATAGGTCAGCACTAGAGATTTGGAACGCCGCCCTGGGCGAACTGCAGATTCAGGTAAGCAAGTCAAATTATCGCACTTGGCTGGAAAAGACGGTCGGTCTGGACTTCCAGAACAACCGGTTTATCGTCAGCGTGCCCAATACTTTCATCGCGGAATATCTGGAGCGGAACCAGCGTTCGCTGATTGAAAAGACGCTCATCCACCTGACAGCCTCACCGGATATCCAGATTTCCTTTCAGGTCAACGGCAGATATAAAGACCCGTCTAACGGACACTCGGCAAGCCCGGCTATTTTGGAATCATTAGTAACGCCAGATTCGGAGCAGCTTAACCCGAGGTATGATTTTGACAGCTTCATTGTCGGCAACAGCAACCGGCTTGCCCACGCCGCCGCTCAAAGCGTGGCCATGAACCCGGGCAAAATATATAACCCGCTCTATATCTACGGGGGCGTGGGGCTGGGCAAAACACACCTGCTGCACGCTATCGGACAGATAGCCCAGTCCCGACATGTCCCTGTCATCTGCATCAGTGCCGAGCAGTTTACCAACGAATTTGTCAGTGCCGTCAGACGGAAAAGGGTTGAGGATTTCCAACTTAAATACCGCCAAGCCGGCATGCTCCTGATTGATGATATCCATTTCCTCAGTGGTAAAAAGCAGACCGAGGAGAGCTTTTTCCATACCTTTAACTCCCTGCACAACGCCAGCCGACAGATTGTCATCACCAGCGACCGGCCGCCCAAGGCTATTCCACAGCTGGACAAGAGGCTGCGCTCCCGCTTTGAGTGGGGGCTGGTGGCGGACATTCAGCCGCCCGATGCCGAGACACGACTGTCCATATTAAAGGCCAAGGCCAGATGCCGGGGCATAAATATCACCGACGATGTGCTGGAATATATTGCCGGCCGCGGGCTGCAAAACATCCGAGAGCTTGAAGGGTTACTGAACCGCGTGACCGCTTTCGCCAAGTTGCTAAATGCCCCACCAAATCTGGATTTGGCAAAGCAGGCCGTTGCCGATATCGGCGCTGAGAAAACAGAGGCCCCGATTGGGCCCAAACTGGTGATAGCCGTGGTGGCCGGCAGCTTCAATATGAAGCCAGAAGACCTTACCAGTGGCCGGAGAGATAAAGAAACGTCCCTGGCGCGACGTTTGGCCATGTATCTGCTTCGCCAGGAAACAGGCTTCTCACTGTCCCAAATCGGCGCCCTGCTCGGCAACAGGGAGCCCTCATCTGTGACTAATGCCTGTAAAAAATTCAGTGCCGAGTTGGCCAGTAACAAATCGTTAAAACGCAAGCTCGCTGAAATTAAAAAATCAATAAAGCCTCAGTAAAAAACAAGTAAAAATTTATTCATTAAGATTTATTACCAAAAAGCCTCAGCATCTTTTTCTCATTATTGCTACTAACTTATAAAATTATTTTGCAAAATTTTTAAGAATTTCGTCTTTTTCCCTTAAGCTGTGTTGATAATAAGGTAAGTACCATTACACAAATTGCAAAAGGTATACTAGTATAATTATTAAAATACTTACTTTATAGATTATTTTGTGGTATATAAATAGGATTATAAGTAACTTTCAAAATGATTGATAAGATAGAGATACTGGTAAAGGCAGGCGATGGCGGTGATGGCGCCATAAGCTTCCGGCGGGAGAAGTTTGTTCCCTATGGCGGTCCGGATGGTGGTGACGGAGGCAATGGCGGCAATGTGATTATCAGTGCCTCGCCATCAATAACCAGCCTCAGAAAATACCGTTACCGGAAGCTATACCGTGCTGACGAGGGGCGGCAGGGCGGCGGGCAAAAAAAGCACGGCCGGAATGGTAACGATTTGCTGCTGCTGGTGCCAGTGGGAACCGTGGTAACATATAAAACTTCCCTGCCCGATGAAGGGCCGATGGCTGACCTGAGAGAGGCCGGCGAACAGGTAATCGTGGCGCAGGGCGGCAAAGGTGGCAAGGGCAATGTCCATTTCGCCTCGTCCATACAGCAGGCCCCGCGCCTAGCGCAGCGGGGCGAAAAAGGCGAGGAGCGAGCCATAATTCTGGAACTGAGGCTGATTGCCGACGTCGGCATCATTGGCTATCCCAATGCCGGCAAGTCAACCCTGCTGGCCAGGGCAACCGCCGCCCGACCCAAAATCGCCAGTTATCCATTCACCACCATAGAGCCGGTGCTGGGCGTGGCAGAG
>VGOH01000206.1 GCA_016875955.1 Chloroflexota bacterium | reverse complement strand
GAAGTCGGCCGTTTGCAGCAGCGTTTCCATTTCCACAAGCTGGACGCCGAGCCTTTCTGCCCGGCTTTCCGACACCATCGGGTCGTAGGCGATAACATTCATGCGCAGTCCTTTGGCTATCTCGGCGACTGCAGCGCCCACGCGGCCCAGCCCGATGATGCCCAGCACCTTATGGCGTATTTCAACCCCCTTGAACTCCCGACTCCATGTTCCGGCGTGGAGACGGCCATGTGCCTGCGGAATGCGGCGCGCCAGAGCCAGCATCATGGCAATGGTATGCTCGGCGGTGGAGACAATATTGCCTTCCGGGGAATTGACCACAATGATGCCACGGCGGGTAGCGGCCTCAACATCAATGTTGTCCACGCCGACCCCCGCCCGGCCAATGACCTGCAGCCTGTCCGCCGCTTCAATGATATCAGCGGTGACCTTGGTCTGGCTGCGCACCACCAGAGCATCATAGTCCCCGATTATTGACCGCAGCCCCGGGGCGGTAATCCCCTTCTTGATGTCAACCTCAGCGTGCTGCTGCAGGATGTTGATGCCCTTCGCTTCCAGCGAATCGGTAACCAGAACCCTCATAATCTGTTTCTTTCTGGCGACTCCAGCGGAACCGTGCCTATCCGTAAACACAATGCTACACGAATCCCATCTTTATGTCAAAGGCCTTCTCCTGCCACCTTCTGTTCGTGGGGCTTTATTTGCCTTTGATTGGCAATTGACACCTCACCCCTGACCCCTCTCAAACATTATTAGAATGTAGCGGTAAAGACAAACCTGTTTGAGAGGGGGAGCACGGGGGTGAGTAAAAGAACAACCATAGGCAAATAGTAAGGTCCGTAGTAAATCTTGACAGCGCCGACAACGTATGTTAATCTGCGTCATACAGCAAGCAGGAGATACCCGGCGAGGGAGCCGAAGGGGAAAGTGGCCGGGAGTTCTGGCTCCGGGTCGCGAAACTCTCAGGCAAAAGGACTGCGTTAGATAATACCTCTGGAGAGACCCTGTCAGGGGCACCGAAGGGGCAGCCCGCCACAAACGGGTGATCTCTCAGGTGAAAGGACAGAGGGGCTGGTCTAGAAATAGATTGGCCCCTTTTTATATTGGGGCAAATAAAAAATAATTCGGAGCCGTGAAGTGGAAATGAACCCAAAAGAGTACCGGTATTCTCAGGAGCACGAGTGGATAAGCGCCGAGCCTCAGGGCAAGGCCAGAGTAGGCATCACCCACTATGCCCAGTCCCAGCTTGGCGACATTGTTTTTATGGATTTGCCCAAGTCCGGCACCCAGGTGACACAGTTCCAGAAGATGGGCGAGATTGAAACGGTAAAGGCCGTATCCGACCTTTTTGCGCCGGCCAGCGGCAAAGTGCTGGAAAAGAACCAGGCCGTGCTTGACGACCCGTCAATTGTGAATGCCGACCCCTACGGGAACGGCTGGCTGATAAGAATTGAATTAAGCAAGCCGGCAGAGCTGGCGGCACTGATGAGCAGCGAACAGTACCAGAAGTATGTCAGGGGGCTTTCCCAGAAAACGTCGTAGTCTGCTGGAGGTGATACTACTAAATGCCTTCTCCGTATATCCCGAACACTGACCGTGACCGCGCCGCCATGCTGCAAGACATCGGCGCCAGCTCAGTTGACGAGCTTTTCCGAGATGTTCCGGCAAAGTTTCGCGATGCCCGCTTCAACCTGCCGCCAGCCCTGACCGAACTTGAGCTCGGCGAAGAACTGCGCGGACTATCGCGCCAGAATGCCAGCCTGGACGATTACGCCTGCTTTCTGGGCGCCGGCCACTATCACCACTTCTTTCCCGCCCTTGTCGGTCACATGGTGGGGCGCAGCGAATTTTACACTGCCTACACCCCTTACCAACCAGAAGTCAGCCAGGGAATCCTGCAGGCGATATACGAATATCAGTCGCTGGTCTGTCAGTTGACCGGCATGTACATCAGCAACGCCGGCATGTACGACGGCGGCTCGGCAGCCGCCGAGGCAGCCCTCATGGCTGGACGCATCACTGGCCGAAAAGAGGTGGCGGTACTATCAACGGTGAACCCCGCGTACCGCGAGGTCATCGGCACCTATGTCAGCGGCCAGGACATAACCGTGCCTGCGCTCGCGTCGGGCTTCCGGGAAATTCCGGATAATTGCGCCTGCCTGATTGTCCAGCAGCCCAGCTTCTTCGGCAACTTTGAAGACGTGACCGGTTATGCCAGGCTGGCACACGATGCGGGCGCGCTGTTCATCGTCATCTTTGACCCGATTTCCCTAGGTCTTCTGTCACCGCCGGGCGACTACGGTGCGGATATTGCCGTGGCC
>VGOH01000205.1 GCA_016875955.1 Chloroflexota bacterium | reverse complement strand
CGCGCTTGGGGTCAATCATGATGAACCTGATGTCAAACGGGGTATTGTAGAGCAGCAGGCAGCCGATGATGGCATTCAGGCATACCGTCTTGCCGCTGCCGGTCGCCCCGGCGATAAGCAGGTGCGGCATTCTGGTCAGGTCCCCGGCCACGGACTCGCCGCCGGCGCCTTTGCCCAGCGCCAGCGCCAGCTTGGTGCGCGGCTGCAGCTTCTGATATGCGCTTGACTCAATAACCCCCCGCAGGCTGACCACGCCGAGGCTGGTGTTGGGCACCTCAATGCCGACAATTGATTTCCCCGGCACCGGCGCTTCAATCCTGATGCTCGGTGCCGCCAGTGCCAGCGCCAGGTCGTTGGCCAGAGAGGTAATCCGCTCCACCTTGACCCTGGTCTTGGACACTTCCTCCATGGTCACCCTGACCTCGCCGTTCCTGTCCCGCTCCTTCTTCTCCCTCAGCTTTCTATCCCAGCCCGGCTCCACGCCAAACTGGGTCACCGTGGGACCGGCGTTTATCTGCACCACCTTGGCCTCAACGCCGTAGCTGGACAGCGCGTCCTCAATTATCTTGGCCCTCTGTACGTTGTCCGCCTCGCTGAACTCAATTTCCGGCGTCGTATCCAGAATATCTATTGGCGGCAACCGCCAGCCGTCAACCACCACCAGGTCAGCCGACTGGCCGTACTTCTTCCATACTTCCTGCGCCACCTGCCGGAGCTCCTGCGTGGTTGGTGCTGCTGCCGGCCCCCTGGCCATGGCCTCTTTCTCCGCAGGCGTCACCAGCGGCGATTTTGGTATCACCCTTTCCGGCCTCATGGCCGGTTTCTCCATCTCGGTCGGCATGGCCGGCTTTTCGGCAAGGGGCGGCCTGGGGTGAAGCTCTAGATGTGGCGGCGCGGCGGCGCGTTCTTTTTCCAGCTGTTTCTCAAGATATCTCGGCACCTTCGCCGGCCGCCGCTGGAGCTGACCGCCCAGCCAGGAGAAGAACCCGGCAACCAGCTTGAAACACGCTTTGGGGGCGACCAAAATTATGCCAACAATGGTCAGCCCGATAACAATCAGGATATCCACCACCGGGGCCGGTTCCATAATAAGTCCGGCGCCGAAGCTGCCCCCCATGTCAAAAATGGCCAGTATCCCCCACGCCGCCAGCACAAAGGCAACGGCTCCCAGCCACCGGTAGAAGCGGCGAATAAACGAGAGCAGCTTGCGCCGCCTCTTTTGCACGATGATGGCGATAATTGCCGCCGCAATAAAGAGCAGCCCCCAGCCGAAAAAGCCATACAGGTTGGCCCAAAATTGCCAGACCAGCACGCCTATTATCGCCAGCAGAATGGTATTGCGCACCGGCGGCAGCCACAGGAATCCGAAAAGCCCGCCCCAGAAAGACCGCCGCCCCCGCGGTCGCGATGGCTTGCTCAGGAACTCGTTGTCGTCTCTTGACTTCTTCTTTGGCATGGCAATCACACCCTGACCATGAAGGGCAGAATCATCGGGCGCAGCTTGGTCTTCTCATAATAAAATTTATCCAGCGTATCCCTCGCCTTGGCATTAACAAAGCTCCATTCGGCGGCCTTGCCGCCGCTGTGGTCAAGGGCCTTGGCCAGCAGGTCGCGGCTCTCATCAATCATTTCCTTGAACTCCCTGGTGTCGACAAAGCCCCGTGTCACAATGTCGGGACGCCCCACCAGCTTGCCCGTCTGCCGGTTCACCGCCACTATCGCCACCACGATGCCGTCCTTGGACAGCATGCGCCGGTTGCGCAGCACCACACCGCCAATGTCGCCAACGCTCAAGCCGTCAACATACACGTTCCCCGAACCGACTTTGCCATTTTTCCGCGCCGATTTTGCAGTCAGTTCAAGGATATCCCCGTCCTCCAGAACGAATATATTTTCCTTAAAGATGCCCACTGATTCGGCCAGCTTGGCATGCAGACTGAGGTGGCGGTACTCGCCATGAATGGGCATGAAGAACTCCGGCTTGACCAGATTGAGCAGCAACTTGAGCTCTTCCTGGCTGCCGTGTCCATGAACGTGAACCTGCGCCACCTTATCGTACAGCACCCGCGCCCCCTGCTTGAAAAGATTGTCCACGGTGCGATTAACCACGGCCTCGTTGCCCGGGATTGGCGTTGCCGACATGACAATGGTGTCTCCGGGCTGAATGCTTACGTTAGGGTGGTCCCGATTGGCCATGCGCACCAGCGCTGAGGTCGGCTCGCCCTGACTGCCGGTGGTAACGTATACAACTTTATCGTGCGGCAAATGACGCGCTTCTTCAATCCGGCCCAGAATGCCGTCGGGGGCCTGAATATAACCAAG
>VGOH01000204.1 GCA_016875955.1 Chloroflexota bacterium | reverse complement strand
GGTCATGATAACGTCGCTGGCGGTGAATTTTATGCCGGTTTCCAGGCAAAGCTGTTCCGCCACGGCGGCTCTGGTCTCGGCGTATCCAGCATTGCTCATGTAGCGGTGCATCCCCGGGGTGGGGTGCTCGGCGATTTTTTTCAATTCCTGGAAGAACTCGGCCGGCGGCTCAACCACCGGGTTGCCCAGGGAAAGGTCAAAGATATTCTCTTCACCGTAGCGTTGCTTGAGTTCAACGCCTTCCTCAAACATGCGGCGTATCCAGGAGCTGCTCCCCATGCTTTCCCTGACTCTACCTGATATGGACACTTTCAACTTCCTTTCTGCCGCGGTCAAAGGCGGTGAGATTTATCTGTCTGACCTTCTCCGGCAAACGACTGGCAATGCTCTCCTTCCAGGCGCTGACCGGGAAGGGCATGAAGCGCGAGGCGCAACCGAGCATAAAAATATTGAGCGTCCGGATATTGCCCAGCTCCCTGGCCCGCTCCGTGCCGTCAATGAAAAATATCCGGTCAGTAACCTGCTTCAGAATGCCTTTTATTTCATCATCGCTGGGGTAACGGGCATTGCCCAGACTTACCGACAGGGGAGGCAGGGCAAAATTATTGACGATGGCGATGCCTCCGGGTTTGAGGTAGTTGGCCCAGCGGGCTGCCTCCAGTTTCTCCAGGGCCAGCAGCAGGTCGGCCTCACCTTCTCGGATTAGCGGCGACCATACTTGGCGGGCGATGCGCATGTGGCTGAGCACGCTGCCGCCGCGCTGCGCCATGCCAATGGTGTCGGTTTTTTTAATATCGTAGCCGGCGGCGATGGCCACCTCGCCAATGAGGTCGCTGGCCAGGATAATCCCCTGACCCCCCGCCCCCGTGACCATTAAATTTAGTGATTTCATTTTTTCGCTTTGTTGGGTGTCTTTGGCTGCGGCCCGATTGCCTGCCTGGGGCATATCTGCTGACAGACCGCGCAGGTATCACCGACGCACAGTGACGGTTCAATATGAAGCTGCTCATCTGTCTTCTGAATCGCCGAGCAGCCCAGCAGCAGGCAGGTGCCGCAGAGGTTGCACTTTTCCATATCAATGGCTCTGGGCACGCCGCGTTTGGGCACGCGCACAGCGCAGTCACCGCGAACGATAATCACGGAAAGCTCGGGGCTTTCCAGGGCGCCGCGGAGAGCGCTTCTTAAGGCTCTGGTATCAAAAGCGTCTATCACTCTGACATCTTTCACGCCGCAGCCGCGTATCAATGGCTCAAGCTCTATTTTTCGCCCCTCTTTCCCCTGTGCCGAAACACCGGTGCCGGGGTGTTCCTGGTGCCCGGTCATAGCCGTGGTGCCGTTGTCCAGTATGACCAGAGTTATCCGGCTATTATTGTAAACGCCGTCCACCAGGCCAGTGATGCCGGAGTGCAGGAACGTGGAATCGCCGATGACGGCCACCACTTTCTTGGCGACGCCGGCCTTTTCCATGCCCAGCGCCTCGCTGATGCTGGCGCCCATGCAGGCGCACGTGTCCATGGCCATGAGCGGGGGATAGGCGCCCAGCGTATAGCAGCCGATATCACCGGTGATAATAAGCGGTGAATCGGCCAGAGTCTTGTCCTTGACTTTGGCCAGCTTGACGCGCTGCCCGAGGCTGCTCAGCACAAAGAAAATGCCGGTATGTGGGCAGCCGGGGCAGAGGAGGGGAGGTCGCCGGGGTAGCTCCACGCCGGTCTCTATTTTGCGGCGCGGAACATCAGGCAGCAGGCCCATCTTCTGTCCCGCCTCGTAGATGATGTCGGGATTGAGCTCGCCGACCCTGGGAATGAACTCCTTGCCGGTGACCTCTATGCCCATGGCCTGCAGGTTTTCCTGAAGGAACGGCTCAAGCTCCTCCACCACGATAAGTTTTTTCACCCTGGCGGCGAAGTCCTTGAGCAGGGCACGGGGGAGGGGATAGGTCATGCCGAGCTTGAGGAAAGACGCTTGAGGGAAGACCTCACGGGCGTACTGGTAGGCAATGCCGCTGGTCACCACGCCGAGTTCATTTTCGTTCCCGATGACCCGGTTAAGCGGACAGGTCTCGGCATACGCCGCGAGCTTGACCAGTCGCTCTTCCATAAGCGGGTGCCGGATACGGGCATGGGCCGGCAGCATGACGTACTTGGTGGCGTTGTACTGGAACTGCGGCTGTCGGTCAGGCAAAGTCCGCTTTCTTTTAACATCAACCACTGTTTTGGAATGGGCAATGCGGGTGGTGGTGCGCACCATCACCGGGGTGTCAAACTGCTCGCTGAGGTCAAAGGCATAAAACATGAGGTCGTAGGCTTCCTGGCTGTCGCTGGGCTC
>VGOH01000203.1 GCA_016875955.1 Chloroflexota bacterium | reverse complement strand
GTCCCCCTCTCAAACGGATACCGTGGTGAGAGCTATGAGCAGTATGTTTGCGAGGGGGAGAAGCCCCCTCTTACTTAAAACACCCCTTTCCAGCCATTAATGCCTGTGGTCATTTACCAGTGATTCTGGCTGGAGAGGGGACAGGGGTGAGGCGTCAACTGCCCACCAAAGGCAAAGAGACAGGTCATTCCCGGTTGAGCTCGTCCCGGATGCTTTCATAATAATCCAGGGACTCAGGGTTGATTAGAGCGTCCCTGTTCAAGACCGGGCGACCATTTATCAGGTTTGTTACCGCCATCTCCACTTTTTTCATATTGAGAGTGTAAGGTATATCCGGGGCGGCCATGATTCTGGCGGGAACGTGTCTGGGGGAGGTATTCTCGCGCAGCAGTGTTTTTATTTTATTCTTCAGCGATTCGGTCAAGTGGTGACCTTCCGCCAGTTTCACAAAGAGGATGACGCGCTGGTCGCCTTTCCATTCCTGGCCGATAGCCAGGCTGTCAGCAATTTCCTCCAGTTTCTCCACCTCGTTGTAGATTTCCGCCGTGCCAATGCGTACCCCTGAGGGCTTGAGCACAGCGTCCGAGCGACCGAAAAAGGTTATTCCCCGGGTATCACGGTGAATCATGATGTAATCTCCGTGGCGCCAGGTATGGGGATAAACGCTGAAGTAGGTTTCCAGGTATCTGTGATTATCCGGGTCATTCCAGAGGCAGAGAGGCATGGATGGAGAGGGCGCCTCACAGACCAGCTCTCCCATCCGGTCAAGCACCGGTTTGCCCTTTTCATCATAACACTTGGTTTTCATGCCCAAGGCGGCCCTCTGCAGTTCGCCGGCATATACGGGAAGGGTGGGGCTGCCCTGGGCGAAACAGCCGTTGATGTCCGTGCCTCCTGAGATGGAATTGAAGTGGAGGTCTGGTTTGATGGCTTTATACACGTATTCAAACCCTTCCGGCGATAAGGCGGAGCCGGTCTGGGAGATTTCCCGAAGAGGCGAGAGGTCAAAAGCTCTGCCGGGCGCAAGCCCCTGGCTTTTGATGAAGTTTATATAGCTGGCGCTGGTGCCCAAAATGGTTATCTTTTCATCCTGTGCCAGCCGCCACATGGCGGATGAATCGGGATAAGCTGGATTGCCGTCATACAGTACTATCGTTGCCCCCACCGCCAGCGAGCTGAGCAGCCAGTTCCACATCATCCAGCTGCACGTGGTGATATAGAATATGGTATCTTCCCGTCTCAAATCAGTGTGCAGCACCAGCTCCTTGAGGTGGTTAATCAGGACGCCGCCCCCGCTCTGGACCAGGCACTTCGGCTGGCCGGTGGTCCCGGAGGAAAACATGATGAACGCCGGGTGGTCAAAGGGAAGGCGTGCAAAGTCAATTTCACGCTGACGCGGATGGGCAACAAAATCTTCATAATAAATGGCGTTGGGGATATGACTGATATCGGCATCTCCTCCCCGGTAGCGGACCACGATGACTTTTTCCAGGGAGGGGAGCCCTTTGACGATTTCGCTGACATTGGCTAAGGAATCAAATGCCTTGCCTTTGTAAAAGTAACCGTCAACGGTCAAGAGAACCCTGGGCTCAATCTGGGCCAGGCGGTCCAGCACGGCGTGTGCGCCTAGGTCAGTGGCACATGATGACCATATGGCGCCGGTGCTGGTTGTAGCCAGCATGGCGACCGCCGTCTCGATTAAGTTAGGCATGTAGGCGGCTATCCTGTCTCCAGACCCTATGCCCATCTTGCGAAGGGAAGTAACGAGTTGTACCACCGAATCATATAGCTCGGCGTAGGTCATTCTTGCCCTTTTCTGCGTCTCTCCCCGGAAGATGAAGGCAGCCTGGTTATCACGGAACCGCAGCAGGTTCTCGGCAAAATTCAATTTGGCGCCGATGAACCATCTGGCACCGGGGAATTTGCCCAAATCATCCACCACCCGGTTATAGTGGCCATAGGCTTTTATCTGCGTGAATTCCCAGACTGCGGCCCAGAAATCAGCTATTTCGGCCACCGACCAATCATACAGGCCGTCATAGGCATCAATGCTGAGGCCGAATTTGCTATTTACAAAATTGATAAATTTGGTGATGTTAGCTTTATCTATTCGCTCTTGAGAAGGATTCCAGAGCAACTTACCCATTGTCCTGACCTTCAATATGAGGAATAATCACAGTATTGCGATAACCCTATTTGTGCCTGCTCCTATTCTACTGCCCTTTGGTTCATAGCATCAACCATAATTGAACTGAACCAGCCGTAAAGGTTTTATTTGCCTTTGGTTGTTATGTGCTTACCTCACCCCCTGACCCCTCTCCAGCCAGAATCACTGGTAAACGACT
>VGOH01000202.1 GCA_016875955.1 Chloroflexota bacterium | reverse complement strand
TGTTGAGCCTTTTGCAAAATAAATGGTAACCAACTATCGATGTAAACCCCGGGCTTTTAGTCGGCTTTAAAAGAATCAAAGAAGCCGTGGTTTCTAGTTTAATTCAATAAAATTAACTGGAATTGAGCGAAAGTGTACATACTTCACCATTTCTTATCAAAAAATCTACCACTACCTCTGCTGATTTCAGCTTATCAACATAAGCAATTGGTCGACAAACAGGGCAATGACGCCGAACATGAGATGAAGCCTTACTTTTTTGGCCCCACGCACCATTATAGTGCTGGCCCCAAACTCTTCTTTCAACCGGCCATTGAAACGTGCCGCCACGCTTCGTTCACGATAGCGGACCGCTTCGTGCGGGGCCAGGGGGATAACGTCATGCCGACGGGAATTTTTGTCGATGATGGGCACATGCCCCAGAGTGCGGCTCACTTCATAGATCGGTTGAGCATCATAGGCTGTATCCATCAGATCATACAGGTAATCAACCCGCTCGCGGGTGATTTTCCTCAGAGTTCCACCAAGGCCTCGTGAACCCGGTCTCTCAGCCCCTGCACCGCAAACTCCGCAAAAGCCCGAGAAGTAAAATATGCGTTCTAGCCACGAGGGTGGCCATGACCTGGGGGGCTGATAAAAAAGGCAGGGCCCGTTGCCGAGCCCTGCCTCACGTCGTGGTTATGTCAGTTTAGAGGAATTTTTTCCGCCAGGTCAGCAGCAGCGCCAGGCCGGAACCAAAGATGAGAATCCCACCGGGTAGCGGGACTACCGTGGCAGTGCCGTTGCCATAGATGAAATTGCAGGCAAAGGCTGTGTCGTTCAAGGCTTCCAAAGAGAAACCAAAAGCAAGGTTCAAGAACTTGTCATCATTCAGAATGGCGTCCCACGAGCCCAGGTCCAACACCCGATCATCGAAGAAGGCCAGGGCCAGGGCAGCATCGGTGAACGTTTGCTCGTAGAGTGATTTCCCCAAGATGTTATCATACACGGAGAAGGTCAGTTGAATGAAGTCAGACCCCGTGAAGCTGGCATCCAGGAAACCCACCAGCAGGTTCTGAGGGGTGCTGACACTGCTGGTATCGAGAAAATAACTTGTTGAAGCAGAATAGATATTGGCCAGGCTGCCCGAGGCGGTGGCCCCCAGGACGTTATATCCCAAGACCGTGCTGTCCCCGTTAAAGGCGGCCTGGACCTTGGGGTTGGCTGCCAGCCAGGGACTCAGACCGGCACTCTCGGGGAGGGCCGTGGTAAAAGCCGCGGCTTGGAACCCAAGGGTCTCTGTCAGGTCCGACAGAGGCGAACCTTCGCTGGCCCTGGCCACCGCCGTGCTGGTACTGGCGATGGGGGCTGTGGCGTGGGCCTGGACAGATTGATAGTCATAATAATCTAAATAAATCTTAGCCGTGGCAGCAACGCTGCCGGAACCGGCCGAACCGGTGGCGGTAGCTTCCGCCTGGCCACTCCGGCCACGGCTACCTTCGGGGGATTGCCCCCCTCTACCCCCTCTGGCATCGGTGTGGATTTGGATAGTGCCGTAAGAAGCCGCCGCTACGACTTGGGCTTTGGCAGTGGCATTGCCGCCATCACCGCCGCTGTAGCCGACGCCCCTACCGTCGCCGCCGGCCCCGCCAGAGGCATAAGAGCGCACATATTGAGTGTTGTATAGAGCGTCATCGGTGGTAGAGGAACTCTCGGCCACCGCGTCGCCGCCCCGGCCGCCGCTGCCGGCGCCGCTCTGGACGCTGCCGCCGGAGCCGCCGGAGGCCGAAGCGCTGGCTTCGGTGGGGCCGCTGGTATTGGTGGCCTCTTTTGGAACAGTCGTTTCCCCAGATTAAACCATTTGCTGGTCCGGCCGCAAAGTTCAGTATGGCCCAGAGGAACGGAGACTTCCCTCCCCTGCCAGTCCTGCATTCAGTTAACTTTTGTCCCGATCTGGCTATTCTCAGCTCAAGGGCAAATGCTGCGATATTTTGTTGCAGCTCCGCTATCAATATTTGATAATTATAGATAAATCTGCTAGTTATTCTAAGATGGCAGATCGCTGGTTGCTCGACTTGTTTTCTTAACCCATTGTTTTTGCTGAAAGCTGATTGCTGATAGCTGAACGCCTCCAAAAGAATAAAAGCGTTCAGCGGTCAGCTTACAGCCGTCAGCTAATGCTTGAAATTCCAAAGCCGATCAATTATAATAGTCAGACCAGTTATAACGACTAAATGGTTTAGAGATGCGCAAGAAAATTTCGGCCTTAAAGGCACGGCAAAATTTAGGCCAGATCATGAATGAGGTGGCTCTCCGCGGTGACGACTATATCATCGAACGAGCCGGCAAGCCTTTGGTGGCTATCATTGCCATGGAGAAATACCAA
>VGOH01000201.1 GCA_016875955.1 Chloroflexota bacterium | reverse complement strand
TGTCATTTGAGAGTATTGTATGGCAACGTCAGAGCTCAGGACATAGGGGGTTTGCCAGCTTCAGGGCTATAGGCATAGATTAGTGTGCATTTCTCTTGACAACTGCTTGCCTGCGGTGTATTATGGAGGTAACGGACACACCGGAGGTGACGGATGTACCTCGTTGAAGCAGAGGGCCCTGACGGAACCACCTTTATTAACCGGAGATGCTGGCTGAAGGACAGTGGGCCAGAAAGAGAGGTATGGCTTAACTACGCCCTCTTTATGCGCTATACCAGGGAGGATAAAGTGTCCCAGAGACTGGCGGTAGCCTCCCTGGCACGGACTAAGGTTGCCCCAAAGACGGAGATAGCTCATGCCTTTGGCTATCATCGGAATTATGTGGGGCGATTGGCGGCTGAGCTGGAGGAGCAAGGTGTTGAGGCTATGCTAATGGGCAAGCCTGGCCCCAAAGGGCCACAGAAACTCCGTATAGACATACGGAGGCGAATCTGTCAGCTTCATAAGCAGGGGTTGGCTTTGGGGGACATCGTCCGGGCCTTACGCGAGGAGCGGGGGATCAGGGTCAGCCGCAGGTCAGTGGGGCGGGTAGTGCAAGAAGGGATAGTGGATGCAAAGGGGGATAACCCACAGGCAACCATGGATAGTGCCTGGTCTTTGGCCTTGCCCTTGGGTATGGTCGAGGCAGTGCCTTCTGCGGCTCCAGAGGCTCCGGCATCGTTAGAGGGGTTAACAGAGGCGGCTGTGGCACCGGCAAAGGCAGAGGGGACAGCGGAGGTGGTGCCGGAGGTGAAGGAGCTGGCCAAGCCGGTAGTGAAAGAGGGAAGGGAGTTCTCCGGTGCCGGTGGCTTCCTTTATTACCCTGCCGTGGCTGCCCTGGGGCTAGTGGATGTGTTTCATAAGGTCTACCACAAGCTGGCTTCCCGCCACTATGGTTTGCGGGAGCTGGTGCTGGCCCTGTTCTTCCTGGGGGTGATGCGGTTTTCTTCGGTGGAGGCTATGAAAGGGGCTCAGCAGCGGGATTTTGGCTGCCTTATTGGCGCTCGCCGCTCACCTGCCCTCAAGACAGTGCGGCGCAAGCTCAATGAGCTCGTGGAACAAAAGCGGGGCCACCGGCTGGTGATGGAGATGGCCCGCCGCTATGCCGATGGGGACATTGTGGAGTTGGGGGTGCTTTACGCCGATGGCCATATGAAGCCCTATTACGGTTCGCGCTCCATTGGTGAGGTGTGGTCCCCTCAGCGCCGCCTCTATATGCCGGGTCTACAGCAGTACTTCGTCAACGACGGCAACGGGCGCCCCCTATTTTTCCTTACGGCTCAGCCCAAGAAGAGTCTCGCCCAAATGCTGCCGAGGCTGGTGGAGCACATCCGCTCCATTATCGGGGAGCGGGAGTTTATCCTGGTGTTTGATCGCGGTGGCTACTCCCCTAAGGTGTTCAACTGGCTACGGGAGGAGAAGGTGCCCTTTATCACCTATCGGCGCAAGCCCTTTGACCTGCACCCTGCCTCGGTCTTCAGCAGGCACTCCTGCCAGTTTAAGGGCGAGCGCCAGGAGTTTAATCTCTACGAGGAGGTCATCAACATCAGGGATTTCGGCCCCATTCGCAATATCGCGGTACTCAAGGAGATAGGGAAGCAGACTCACATCCTGACCACGGACCCGAAGACAGAGGCTGCCCTCATCGCTTGCTTAATGTTTAATCGCTGGGGACAGGAGAACTTCTTCAAATACATGATGGAGCATTATTCCCTGGATGCCCTTCAGGGGTACGGTGGTGGGGACATAATAGAGGAGATGCTGGTGGCTAACCCCCAGAGGGCAGCATTAGATGATAAGGTCCGTAAGCTGCGTTCTGAGATAAAGGCGGCGAAGGAGGAGATGGGCGGCCTGGTGGCAAAAAGGGTCTCTCGGGCACAGCTAAAGCCCTGGCAGGAAAGACTGAGCCTGTTGGAAAAGCAGCTAAGCGCCTTGAGAAAGCGACGGCGGGAGCTGCCGGCTAAAGTGCCGTTGAGTCAGACGGACAAGAAAGTAGAGGCCCTTGACCTGGAGAAAAAGACCATAATGGATACCATCAAAATAGCCGCCTACAATGCTGAGGAATGGCTGCTGGAGCGACTGGACCACCACTACAATGACCCTCGGGATGTCCGCCAGTTACTGCGTATCTTCGCCGGGCTGAAAGGCCGGCTGTGGCTCAGGCATGACCACCTGGTAGTGGAACTGACCCCACCTGGGATACCCAAATACCGCAGGGCCCTGGAGGGGCTCTGTGCTGAATTGAGCCAGCTATCTCCTCTCTTCCCGGGGACTTCTTACCCAATCAAGTTCGCTGTCAGCGGCACCCAAGTGCACACTGAATCGCTATGCCCCACAACCCCAATGTCCTGAGGTCTGACGTAGTAGATGAAGAGATTATC
>VGOH01000200.1 GCA_016875955.1 Chloroflexota bacterium | reverse complement strand
CAGTGATTTGCTTCTCGTCCAACCCCACCGTAGAAACAAAATAACCCGGTGACCACACTACCCGCTCTTTCCAATAGACCTCTTCTAACCACGCAAACTTTTCCCGCATCTTGCTGGCCGTATCTTGTCACGGGGCACTTAAAATCCGCCAGTTGGGGGCGGGTCAAATGCCGCCACTGGTAGGTAACCATAAGATAGCTCATTTAGTCTCTCCAGTCAAGGCTTCCTCAGCCTGTTTAGAGCGCAGTTCTCTTCGGTTATGCATCCGGTAGCTTCTTCCCTGAAGCCTGATGATTTCAGCATGGTGCAGGAAGCGGTCCAGGATAGCTCCGGCTGCCGCGGTGTCGCCAAGCACTTGTCCCCAGTCTTCCAGAGGGCGGTTGGTGGTCATGATGATTGAGCCTTTCTCGTAGCGGCGCACCACTATTTCCAGCAGGTCTTCGGCGGCGGTGGGCGGTAGCCTCTTCATCCCCAAATCTTCCAGCACCAGCAAGTCCACCTTGCAGAGGTTATCCACCAGGTCTTTGCGTGTGCCGGTGGCTTCAGCCTCGGCCATATCCTCGGCGAGGTCAAAGACAGAGCGTAAGAGGGCGGTGTAACCTGCCTGGATGGCAGCCACGGTGAGGGCGGTGGCAATGTGGCTTTTGCCGGTGCCGGGCGGGCCGATAAGCAATACCCCACCATGCTCTCTCACGAAGCGGGCGGTGGCCAGGTCGATGATTAGGCTCTTGGGCACCTGCGGGTTGAAAGACCAGTCGTAAGTATCAAGGGTCTTCACCTCGCTGATGCCGGCCTGCTTGAGACGGCGGGCAAAGAGCCTGTCCCGCCGGGTAGCCAGCTCATCCTCGACCAGCAGTTCCAGGAATTCCGGGTAGGCTAGGTGGTGATGAATGGCCTCCTGATTGCGTGCCTCAAGGGCGTTAGCCATTCCCGATAGTCTCAAGTAGCGCAGCTTACGGTCAAGTTCTGGATTCATACTTTTACCTCCTCAACGTATTCAGATAGCTCACGGATAATCTCATGGGTCTGGATAAGGGGCAGCTGAGCGGGAGCCCGGGCAGCAGCCTGCTCCACCAGGCGGCGCAAGTGCTTGTGGCGGAAGAGTCTATTCTCCAAAGCAATGCCGCAGGCCCAGTCGACCCTCTCCTTAGGATGCTTGCGGGTGAGGGAAATCATGCCCTGAAGGAGACGGTAAGCCCGGACATCCCTCTCTTCAATAGCTGCCTTTGCCCAGGCTAAAGCCCGGCTTCCGACGTGTTCTGCCCTGGCCAGCAGATATTCCTGGTAAGCTTGCTGGCGGGCCGGTTTATGAGCTGGACGGTATTCGTCTCTGCCGCTGAAAGTACCGGCGGGGGCTTTGGTGTAAACGCCGACGCACTGATCCTGGTGGTAGATTCTCACCAGGCGCTCATCCCAGTAGACCCGCACCTCCTCGCCCAGCAGCCGGTCGGGTACCGCATAGTAGGCGCAATCTACCTCCACGTAGCCGTCAGGATGGACCGTTCGTGTGCCCACCTCAAAGAAGCTGAAACGCTCCGCCGGCAGGGGCTTCAGCGCCGGTTTCTCCACCTCAAGGAAGTGGGTGTAAACCTGCTTGCGAGTCCTGCCGTGGATGCGCACCCGGGCTACGGTACGGTTCCAGCGCTTGAGGAAGGCGTCCAACTCCTCCAGGCTGTCAAATCTCCGGCCCTTGAGGGCGTTGTCCTTAAGGTAGTCACCGCCACGCTCCACCACGCCCTGCTCCTGGGGATGCCGCGGCCGGCAGGGAAGAGGGATAAAACCCCAGTGTTTGGCAAACGCAGCGTAAAGCTCGGCTATATCGGGGTCGTAAAGGCAGGCACGCGCCACACCTGCCTTGAGATTGTCTAAACGTACGACACGGGGCACGCCGCCGAAGTCAAGGAAGGCATTTTCATGGGCGCGCATGAAGGCCACTTTCTCCTGTCGCCACAGAGGCTCTTCATAGCTGTGGCCGCAGCAGGACAGCACCATCCGGAATATCCAGGGCCGGCGCCATTTGCCGCTCTCTGGGTCAAGGGTTGGTGGCCCCTGGAAGAAATCCACTTGGGCCTCTTCACCTGGCGGATGCTCCATGACGGCGACTACCTCTCGGCGCCGCCGCTTGAGCCTGCGGACGAAGCGCTTTACCGAGTCATAGCCATGGCTAAAGCGGTAATCATCCCTGAGATCCTGCCAGATGCGCTGGGCGCTCAGCCCTTTTTCTACCGCTGTCTCAATGACGTGACGGTAGGGCTCACAGGCGCTTTGTGAGCCGGTGGGCACCCTGGCGGCATTTGACAGGGGGCCGGCGGGCACTTTGGCGGATTTTGGCTCCCGCTTTGGGTCGTAGCGAGCTACCGTTTCACGGTCTACGCCTGTCTCACGCTGAATCCGCCGGTAGCTCCAGCCAAGTTCAAGTAAAGCTAAAATTCTCTGTTTGTCTGC
>VGOH01000199.1 GCA_016875955.1 Chloroflexota bacterium | reverse complement strand
CAGTTCATCTCTGGAGAATATCTCCGTCTTATCGTCCAGCGACCAGCCGAGCAGGGCCAGAAAGTTGACCATCGCCTCGGGCAGATAGCCCTGCTCCTTATACTCGGTGATGGACACGGCGCCATGTCGCTTGCTCAGCTTGGAGCGGTCAGTCCCGAGTATCATCGGCAGGTGGGCCAGCAGCGGCATCTCATAGCCCAGCGCCTGATAGAGAAGCTTGTGGCGCGGCACGCTGGACAGCCACTCTTCCGCCCGCAAAACGTGGCTTATCTCCATAAGATGGTCATCGACCACGTTGGCCAGGTGATAGGTCGGATAGCCGTCCGACTTCAGCAGAACGTAATCATCAAGAGTGCTGTTCTCCACCACAATCTCCCCCCAGATGATATCCTTGAAGCTGGTCTGCCCCTCAAGAGGCATTTTGAACCGCACCACCGGGGTGATGCCCTCGGCCTCTTTCTGCTTGCGCTCCGCCCCGGTCAGGTCACGGCAGTGCCGGTCATAGCCTACTGACTGCTTTCTCTTCTGCTGCTCGGCCCGGATTTCTGCCAATCGTTCCGATGAACAGTAGCAGTAGTAGGCATCTCCCTGCGCCACAAGGCGTTTAGCTGCCTCGCGATAGAGGTCAAGCCGCTGCGACTGAAAATACGGGCCGTACTTGCCCCCCACCTCCGGCCCCTCGTCCCAGTCAAGTCCCAGCCAGCGCAGGCCGCCAAGAATCCCTTCCAGCGCCCCCTTAACCCTGCGGGCGACATCCGTGTCCTCAATGCGGACAATAAAGACGCCGCCGCTGTGGCGGGCAAAGAGCCAGTTGAACAGCGCCGTGCGGATATTCCCCACGTGGGGGAAGCCGGTGGGGCTGGGGGCAAAGCGGACTCGGACCGGTTTGTTCATTTCATCCCTTTGTTTTAGCCTCAAGCTGACTGATTCTGCCTTCCAGCTTCCTCAGCTTCTTGCTGGCCCAGACTATGAAACCAATTATAAGAAGGCTTAACACTGTGAAGGAGAGGACGATAATTTGAAAGCCCGCATCCGGATTGTTGAGCCAGACAATGTACCCCACCAGAACCCCGCCGATAACCGGATTGATGATGGCCAGTATTATGCCAACTATTACCAGCACGTCCATTTTCTTCCCACCTCTCTTGCTATTATCTGAATCATTCTACCACCCAAACCTGATGTCGTTCTAGCTTATCTCTCTCAACGCCCTTTCCAAATCTTCTGGCAGCTCGGACTTGAACTCCACGTATTCCCCGCTTGAGGGTAATTTAAAGCCGAGGCGGCAGGCGTGCAGGAACTGCCGGGATAGACGCGGCGACTTCACCCCGTAAACAGCGTCGCCAACGACCGGATAGCCGATGGCCGCCAAGTGCACCCTTATCTGGTGGGTGCGCCCCGTCTCCGGCATTATTTCCAGAAGCGTATAATCGTTTATATATCTGACGACCTGATACTGCGTGCGCGCTGGCCGACCCTCACTCACCACCGCCATGCGCTTGCGGTTCCTGACGTCACGCCCGATGGCGGCATCAATAATGCCTTTCTCCGGAGTCAGCCTTCCTTTCACCAGCACCAGGTAGGCTTTGACCACGGAACGCGTTTTGAACTGCTCTATCAGGTTCAGCTGTGCCAGCTTGTTTTTGGCCACGAGCATCAGGCCCGAGGTATCCCTGTCCAGCCGGTGCACGATGCCCGGCCTGAGAGAATCGCCCATCTGGCTCAGGTGGGGAACGCGGGCGAGAAGCGCGTTGACCAGGGTATGGTCAGGATGTCCCGGCGCCGGGTGAACCGTCAGTCCGGGAGGCTTGTCCACCACGACGAGGTCTTCGTCTTCATAAACAATGTGCAGCGGAATTGACTCCGGTTTCAAGGGGCTGGGCGGTGCGGGGGGAATGGTGATGTCCACCCGGTCGCCAGCCTCAAGCTTTAAACTCGGCCTGGCTTCCTGACCATTGACCGTGATAAAGCCATCGCCGATTAATTTCTGGGCGTGGGTGCGGGTCAGCCCCGGTAACTGCTCGGCAGCGAACCTGTCCAGCCTGACGCCGGCGCTGCTGACCACCAGATGGTATGTTTTATCCGGGCTACTGTTTTTAGGTTTGAGCATGGCGCAGCAATAGCAGGACGAAAGCAATAACGCTAATGGTAACCGCAGAGTCGGCGATGTTAAAAGCCGGCCAGTAGCTGAGGTCAATGAAATCAGTCACATAGCCGAAGCGGAAGCGGTCAATCAGATTGCCGGCAGTACCACCCAGCACCAGCCCGAAGGTCAGCATCACCGCAGTATCCCCCAGCCAGGGAAAGTAACGGTGGCCATAAATGATGAAAAACAGGACCACAGAACCGGCAATTATGGCAAAAATCATCAGGGCTAAAGAATGGTCCGGGAAGAGGCCAAAGGCAGCGCCGGTATTTTGGACGTGCGTGATGCGAAAAAAGCCGAGCTTGAACA
>VGOH01000198.1 GCA_016875955.1 Chloroflexota bacterium | reverse complement strand
CACATCGGCCCACTCGCTGGAGCTGGACGACCTGCATAATGAGTCCTCTGCCCATCCCGCAGTGGCTATATTCCCGGCCGCTCTGGCCGCCAGCGAAATCAGCGACTTCGGTGGCAAAAGGTTTGCGGAAGGCGTCATCGTCGGTTATGAGGTCATGACCAGACTGGGCAAGGCCCTGAACCCGTCCCGGCACTATGCCCGGGGGTTTCACCCCACGGCGACCTGCGGTGTCTTTGGCGCTGCCGCCGCTGCAGCCAAAATACTGGGGCTGGACCTGAAGCAGACGACTAATGCTCTGGGCATCGCCGGCAGCCAGGCGGCAGGGTCCATGGAATTCCTGGCCGATGGCTCCCTTACCAAGCGGTTCCACGCCGGGTGGGCCGCCCACAGCGGCATTATCGCCGCCCTGCTGGCCGCGAGGGGGTTCACCGGGCCGGCCACGATAATTGAGGGCAGGTCTGGTTTCTTGCATTCCTATTCCGATGGCGCTGACCCGGACAAGGTCCTGGCGAACCTAGGCGAGCCCTTTGAAATCATGAAGACAAGCATCAAGCCCCACGCCTGCTGCCGTTACAAGCAGGGCCCGATAGACGGCATTCTGACCATCATCAGGGAGAACAAACTGAAACCGGAGGAGGTAAAGCAGGTAACCCTGGGCATATTGAAAGCGGGGTTCCCCATAATTGCTGAGCCCAGGGAATTAAAGTACCACCCCAGGACGCTGGTTGACGCCCAGTTCAGCATGCCCTTTGGCGCCGCGGTGGCCATACTCTATGGCAAAGCCTCCCTGGACGAGTATACTCAGGAGAATATAAAATCGGCCAGAGTCAAGGAGATGATGGAGCGCGTTTCCTGCGTGACCGACCCCGCGCTGGAAACAGTCTTCCCCAGGCAGTGGCCGGCCAGCGTGGCGCTGGTCACTGAAGACGGACGGAGATTCTCAACCAGGATTGATTACCCAAAAGGAGACCCGGAGAATCCACTGACCTGGCAGGAACTGCTCGCTAAGTTCAACGGACTGACGGCCACCATTTACCCTGCGGAGAGAAGGCAGGAGATAGTCTCGCGGGTGCAGGCCCTGGAGAAAGAGCCAGGCATGAAAGGATTTTGTAAACTGGTCGCTGCCTAGACTTCAGCGAGGCAATGCCCCCCATTTAAAGCCTTATCGCCGGCTTTATATCTGAGTCCTGTTTATCAGCCGGTACAGTTCCGGTCGGCGGCGGTTGAAGGTATTCATGAATCTTCTGGCTATTTCTACCTCTCCCAGATTGATGGTGGCGCTGATAACCGCCGGCTGTGAGGCCGGGGCCAGTTTCACGACTTTCCCGGTGGGATTGATAATGCAGCTCCTGCCGAAAAATTCATTTTTCTTGTCCTGGACTTTTTCTATGCCACCCTGATTCGTGGCGCAAACCCAGACGCAGTTCTCCAGAGCCCGGGTGCGCAGTTCGGCAACGAACATTTCTTCAAAAGTCGCCCCTTTCTTTACTCCCAGAATCGGAGAATCAACGGGGACAAATACTATCTCGGCGCCCTGCAGAACAAGCTCTCTCCAGGCCTCGGGATAACGCCGGTCATGGCAGATTAAGATACCGATTCTGGCTTTCGGCGTGTCAAAAACGGGGAAGCCGTCGCCAGGCGTGAAATAGTAAGTCTCATCAATGATATAGCCTTTCGCGCCTGTCAGTTTGGGAATATGAGTTTTCACATAACGATAGGCCGGGGCGCCATCCGCCGCCCTGCCCTGAATCATGTTCCCGTCCGGGCCCAGGACCACGGCGCTGTTATAATAGACTCCCTCCAGGGGGCCTTTTTCAAAAATCGGCAGAATGATGCAGGTTTCATATTGGCGTGCTGTCTCGGCAAATAACTCTGTAGTCCGTCCGGGTATGGGCTCAGCCCAAGCAAAGTAACGTTCATCACTGACCGCGGGGAAATAAGGTGTGGTACATAATTCAATGGGCATGATGAAATCAGGTCGCTCTTTTTCCAGCACCTGACGGAACTGGTCCAGCAAATCACGTAAAGTCTTTTCCTTGTCCTCTTCGGCCGGGCCGCGTTGTATCAGAGAAATTTTGACCGGGCGTGCGCTTTTTTTATCGCTCATCAATAGACCTCCACATTGGCTATATTTGTGTCCGGAGCCTGTGCCTAGATTGTATCCGCCGGTGCCTCCGGGTGTCAACGCCTGGCTGACGATCCTGTTTGCATTGGGTTGTTATGTGCTTACCTCACCCCTGTCCCCTCCCCAGCCAGAATCACTGGCAAGTAGTTAAAGCTTAAATGGCTGGAGAGGGGAGTTTAAAGAAGAGGGGGCTCTGCCCCCTCTCAAAAACTCTCCCCCTCTCAAACATTATTAAAATGGAGCACCAAAGACAAACCTGTTTGAGAGGGGGACACAGGGGGTGAGCAAAAGAACAACCATAGACAAATAGTACCAGTTCCAAATTTTCCGAACCGCCTGA
>VGOH01000197.1 GCA_016875955.1 Chloroflexota bacterium | reverse complement strand
GCCGACATTATTGGGTTATAGATAGTGTTAGCGGACACCCAAAAGGGGCCAGGGAGGGACACCTCAAAATCCGCCATTTAAGGTAGGAGAAATCTGGCATACTCTGTCAAAAAAGACGGAGGTGCCATGGTTAACTATCTTAAAATGGCAGACAAACAAAGAGTACAGGCGTTACTGGAGTTAGGCTGGAGTCACCGGCGAATCCAGCGTGAGACTGGAATAGACCGTAAGACGATAGCCCGCTACGACCCGAAGCGGCAGCCAAAATCCGCCAAAGTGTCCACCGGCCCTTTGGCAGAAACCGCCGGGGTGTCCACCGGCTCACAAAGCGCGTGTGAGCCGTACCGGCACATCATTGAGGCTGCCGTAGCCAAAGGGCTGACCGCCCAGCGCATCTGGCAAGACCTCAAAAGTGACCACTTTTTCACCCACGAGTATGCATCAGTAAAGCGCTTCGTCCGCAAGGTAAAACGCCATCGCCCTGAGGTGGCTGCCGTCATGGAGCATCCGCCGGGCGAGGAAGCGCAGGTGGACTTCTTCCGAGGTCCGGTGACCCTGGACACTACCAATGGACGGTGGCGGCGCCCCTGGATATTCCGGATGATATTGTCGTGCTGCGGCCACAGCTATGAAGAGCCGATGTGGCGGCAGGACAAGGTATCCTTCATTCGCGCTCACGAGAATGCCTTTCTTGATTTTGCCGGGGTGCCCCGCGTGGTACGTTTGGACAATCTTAAGTCAGGCGTGGCTCGAGCTTGCCTCTATGACCCCGATATCAGTGAGCTTTACGCCGCCTTCGCCAAACACTGGGGTTTTATCCCTCTTCCCTGCCGGCCGCGGCATCCTCAGGAGCAAGGTGTCGTCGAGCGTGGGGGCGGCTACTTGAAGGACAATGCCCTCAAGGGGCGCAGATTCGACAGTCCAGAGGAACTGGACGCCTTTCTAAAGCGCTGGAATCGAACCGTAGCCCGGGTACGTATCCACGGAACAACTCGCAAGCAGGTTTATGCCCATTTTCTCGAGGTGGAGAAACCGGCGCTCAAGCCCGTACCTTTGGAGCGCTTCAGCCTTTTCGAGGTAGGTACACGGAGTGTCCATCCAGATGGTTACGTGGAGGTAGACAGGGCCTACTACGCGGTACCTGACCGCCTGCTGGGTCAAGAAGTAAGGACTTACTGGGATGAGCGCCTGGTGAGAATCTACCACAAGGGGCAGTGCGTCGGCGTTTACACCAAGGCTTTCCCCGGCACTTTCAGTGGCCGGGACGAGTACCGCCCGGCCCATAAACCTGCCCGGCAGCAGGCCTACCAGGATAACCTGCTGGCCAAAGCCGAACACATCGGCGAACGGGCTTTAGCTTGGGCAAAGGCAGCCATCGAGGAGAGAGACGTCCGCGCTTACAGGCTCCTTCAGGGCATGATTTCCCTCACCCGCAAGCACCCAAAGGAACGAGTGGACTGGGCTTGTGGCATTGCCCTGGAGCATCAATTGTTTCGCCACAAGTCACTGCGGCGTCTGGTGGAGCAGTCCGCTGCCCGAACTCCCATTCAGCTGCCTCTCATCCAGTCCCACGAGATTATCCGCGAGCTATCTGAATACGCACAGGAGGTAAAAGTATGAACCCAGAACTTGACCGCAAGCTGCGCTACTTGAGACTATCCGGAATGGCGGCCGCCCTGCCGGCGCGTAACCAGGAGGCTATCCACCACCACCTGGCTTATCCAGAGTTTCTGGAGCTGCTGGTGGAAGATGAGCTGGCCACCCGCCGGGACAGGCTCTTTGCCCGCCGCCTCAAGCAGGCTGGCATCACAGAAGTGAAGTCCCTTGATGGTTACGATTGGAGCTTTAACCCTCAGGTGCCCAAAGGCCTCATATTGGACCTGACCACCACTCGTTTCGTGAGGGAGCATGGCGGGGTCTTGCTCCTGGGCCCGCCAGGCACCGGAAAAAGTTACATTGCCACCGCCCTCACCGTGGCCGCTATCCAGGCAGGTTACACCGCCCTCTACCGCTCCGCCTTTGACCTCGCCCAGGACATGGCCGAGGCTGAGGCCACTGGCACTCGCAAGGACCTGGTGGATAACCTTTGCAGGGTAGATCTACTTGTGCTGGAGGATCTGGGAATGAAAAGGCTGCCGCCCACGGCGGCGGAAGACCTGCTCGAAATTGTCGTTCGTCGTTACGAGAAGGGATCGATTATCATGACCACCAACCGCCCCCTGGAGGACTGGGGCCAGGTGCTGGGAGATACGGCAGCAGCAGGGGCTATCCTGGATCGCTTCCTCCATCATGCCGAGGTGATCAGACTACAGGGAAGGAGCTATCGAATGTACAATCGAAAGGAACTACTTCGTAGACAATCAGAGGAAGCCTTGACGGGACAGAGCAAATGAGGTATCGTTTGGTTACCTACCGGTGGCGGATTTTGACCCGTCCACAAGTGGCCCCATTTAAGTGTCCGGTGACAGTAATATCTTG
>VGOH01000196.1 GCA_016875955.1 Chloroflexota bacterium | reverse complement strand
TCAGCTGCAGGATTATACGGGGGTTGATGCCAGCCGCATTGTGGCTGCCTGCGGCAGCGGTGAGCTGCTGGACGACATTTTATGCCTGTTCATAAAGCCCGGCGACGAGGTAATCAACTGCATCCCTACCTTTGACATGTACCGCACCCGGACCATCATCAACGGCGCCAGGCTGGTCAATGTGCCCAGAGACGATGATTATGTTGTTGATATCAGCGCCGTCAGGGCGGCCATAACACCGAAGACAAAGCTGATAATCCTGGCCAACCCCAACAGCCCCACCGGGACGGCGACCCCGGAAAAGGGCGTCCGGGCGCTGCTGGAAACCGGCCTGCCGGTGCTGGTGGACGAGGCCTACTACGAGTTCTACGGCAGTACGGTGGCGCCGCTGGCAGACAGGTATCCAAACCTGATGGTGCTGAGGACTTTCAGCAAATGGGCGGGACTGGCTGGCCTGCGGGTGGGCTACGGGGTTTTCCCGCCGGAGATTGCCAGCTACCTGATTAAAATCAAGCTACCCTATAATGTCAACGTGGCGGCTCTGGTGGCGGTGCAGGCATCACTGGATGACGTTGATTATCTGATGGGCAACGTGAAGGCCATAGTCGCCGAGCGGGCAAGGATGTTCCAGGAACTCGGTAAGGTCAGATGGTTGAAACCTTTCCCATCGCGGGCCAACTTTATCTTCTGCAATGTGCTGAGAGGCAACGCTGGTGAACTGAAGCAGAAGCTCCAGCAGAAGGGGATACTGGTCCGTTATTTTGACCAGCCGCGTTTGCAGAACAGCCTGCGCATCAGCGTGGGTAAGCCGGAACATACTGACATCCTCATTAAGATACTCCAGGAACTGGGGGAATAGGGAAATGGATAATCGTAAGTCCACAATAAAGCGGGAAACGAAGGAGACCAAAATCAGCCTGGAACTCAATCTGGACGGCAGCAGCAAGTGGCAGATAAGCACCGGCATTGAGATGTTTGACCATCTGCTATCACAGCTGGCACAGCACGGCGTCTTCGACCTCACCATTGCCGCGACCGGCAAAGACCAGCATCACGTTGCTGAGGACGTCGCTATCTGCCTGGGCAAGGCGTTTGCCGAGGCGCTGGGGGAGAAACGGGGCATCGTCCGCATGGCCGACGCCTCGGTGCCCATGGATGATGCCCTGGCCACGGTAGCGCTGGACATCAGCGGCCGGGGCTATGCGGTGCTGGAATTACCCTTCAGCGATAATGACATGCGCGGCTTTGCCACTGATTTAATCCGGCACTTCCTTGAGTCATTTGCCATTGAGTCTAGAATGAACCTGCATGCCCGGATAGTCTATGGCACCAACGACCACCATAAGGCGGAGGCGCTGTTCAAGGCGCTGGGCAGGGCTCTGGACAGGGCGACCCGGATTGACCAGCGGATTTGCGGTGAGTTGCCCAGCACCAAGGACCTGCTGGAGCAGTAAGCAAGAACGAAATGGCCAGTAAGACAGAGACGGTCAGGCCGATGGCCTTGCGCCAGAGAATACGCCTGACCGTCCTTTTTATTATCTTGATAACCTTTCCGGTCACCTTAACTATTTCTCCGTCTTTTTAATCATTCAGGCATCCAGCGATGGCGTCATGGCCTTCAGTTTCTTTTTCTGGACCGCCTTTGCCGCTACGTCGCTTGTCTTCGGGCGGGCGGCCTGCGGCTATATCTGCCCCCTCGGCGCGTATCAGGAAGCCAAGGACTGGATGGTGCCCAAAAGACTTCGTCGCATTAAATACCTGAAGATTATCAAGTATATCTTTGCCGTTGCCTGGGTGGGGGCTATTGTTGCCTTCGTGGCGCTGGCCGGAGGCTACCGTGAGATAAACCTGCTTTACAACACCCAATCGGGTGTATCTGTGGAAAGCGTTCAGAGCTGGTTCACCTTCTTCACCATCATTATCGTCATCCTGCTGCCCGCTTTTCTCATCGGCAAAAGGGGGTTCTGTCACTACTTTTGTCCCTGGGGAGTGCTCAATATGCTGGGCACTAGGATTAAGCATTTCTTTCGCTGGCCTTCGCTGCACCTGGAAACGACCGGACAGAAATGCCAGCAGTGCCACACCTGCGACCGGAACTGCCCCATGAGCCTGCCGGTAAGCCAGATGGTGCAGCGGGAGTCCATGCGCCATGACGAGTGCATACTGTGCGGCACCTGCGCCGATAACTGCCCCAACGGCGTCATTAAATACTCGTGGCGAAGACCTCAGGGATAAAGAGAGCAGTTTTTTGCCTTTTTAATGCGTTTCCAACGCCGTTTTAGTCTTATTCGCCTATGATGGTTCTTTTACTCACCCCCTTGATCCCCCTCTCAAATAGGTTTGTCTTTGGCGCTCTATTTTAACCATGTTTGAGAGGGGGAAAGAATCGGAGAGGGGTTTTATAATAAAATCCCTCTTAGTCCCCCTTTGCCAAAGGGGGAAACCGGGCAGAAGCGTTCTTACGTATGCGGGGGAACTTGAGGGGGCACCAGCCCC
>VGOH01000195.1 GCA_016875955.1 Chloroflexota bacterium | reverse complement strand
CCTCGGTGTGCGACTGTATAAACGCGTCCAGGCAGACCATCACCGGCAGCAGCACCCGGTGGTCCTCGGCGATGCGGTACGCCTGGAGCACCATGTCCAGCGCTTCCTGGCCGGTCTCGGTGAAAACCTGAATCCAGCCCGTATCCCGCTGCTGGATGGCGTCCTGCTGGTCCCCCCAGATGCTCCAGGGCAGCGCCACCGAGCGGCAGACATTGACCAGGACCAGCGGATACCGCCCGCCGGCAACATAGGCCAGCATCTCATGCATGTACTCCAGGCCCTGTGATGAAGTTGAGGTGAAGGCGCGCACCCCCGCCATCCGGGCCCCCATGCAGGCCGTCAGCGCCGAGTGCTCCGACTCCACCTTGAGGTAATCGGCGTCCATTTCACCATTGGCAATATACTGGGCTATCTTCTCCACGATGCTGGTCTGCGGGGTGATGGGATAGGCAGCGACCACGTCAACACGGGCCAGTTTGGCCGCCTGGGCGACTGCCTCGTTGGCCGTTATGTATTTCTTAACCGGCATTCTGGCCGTCATTGATTGTTGCCCTCCGTCTCTACCATCTCAATGGCCTTGGTGGGGCATTCCCTGACGCAGATGCCGCAGCCCTTGCAGTCCTCAAAATCGAACCGCACCCTGCGGTTTGCCTCATCCTGGATAATGGCCCCTTCAGGACAAAAAATCCAGCAGAACAGGCAGAAGCTGCACTTCCCCTTCAGCACCGGCTTGGCCGTGCTCCAGGTGCCCATTCTGGTCGGTCGGGTCCCGGCTTTCTGCACCGGCCCCGGGATTGACTTTTCCTTTTTCATTTACCCTTTACTTTCCGATAGGCAGCCTCAGCGGCGGCAACATTACGCTCCACAATCCTCTGCGGCAACGTGCTGGCAATGGCTTTCTTTATTGAATCCAGGCTCACGATGCCGGTGACACCGGCCAGAGCACCGAGCATGGCGGTATTGACGATGGCCACTCCGATATGCTCCCGCGCTATTGCCGTCGCATCCACGCTGGCGACATTGAAATTATCCGGAAGCTTCTTTAACTGCTCCCTGGCTTTACGCGTGTTGATGAGAAGGGAGGCCCCATCTTGAGCGCCATCCGTTATGTTAACCACATCGAGCAGGGTATCATCAAGCACAATGATTATCGTCGGGTGGTATATCTGGCTGCGGGTACGGATGGCACGGTCGCTGATGCGGGTGAACGCCTGCACCGGAGCGCCGCGACGTTCCGCCCCAAAGCTGGGGAATGATACCGCATATTTGCCTTCATACAGGGCGGCGGCGCAGCCCAGCATACTGGCGCCAAGGACCGCCCCCTGCCCACCCCGCCCGTGCCAGCGCACCTCTTCAAGGTGCTCTTTCTGGTTCATTCCAGCCCATTATAGCACAGCGCTGATTATCCTTAAAAAAGACGGGATAACAGGCACCTTTATTGTTCAGACAATCGGGCCGAGCGTGTAGAGGCCGCAGAAGTTGCCGTAGCCCAGTATCTCCGCCTTGGTCTGCTTGCCGGAGGCAACTGCCAGCACTTCCTGGTATAGCTTTTCACCGATTGCTTTAAGGCCGGAGCCCTTGCCCGCCGTCATCTCCACCAGCATATCAATATGGTCGGGCAGGCGCTGGAAGGTAACCGGATTGCCCGTTATCTTGATTACCGGGATAAAGGGGAACCCCTGAGGCACGCCCAGGCCGGTGGAGAAAAGGGCGACCTGAGCGCCGGCGGCGGCCAGTGCCGTCAGGAACTCCGGCTCACGCCCCGGTGAATCGACAATGAAGAGCCCCTTGCCCCTGACCCTCTCTCCATAGTTATAGACATCCTGAATCGGCCTGGTGCCACCCTTGGCAATGGCCCCCAGCGATTTTTCTTCAATAGAGGTCAGGCCACCGGCAATATTGCCAGCACTCGGGTTGCCGCCGCGCATATCGCCCCCGCTCGCCCTCGCCCGCTTCTCCATGTCATCAACGATTTTGAGTAACTTATCCGCCACTTTTTTATTGACGGCGCGCCGCGCCAGAATATGCTCGGCACCGAGGAACTCCGTGGTCTCGCCAAAAATACAGGTGCCGCCGTTATCCACCACGATGTCACAGGCGGCACCGGCCGCCGGATTAGAGGCCAGCCCTGAGGTGGTGTCCGAGCCACCGCACTTTACTCCAACGACGAGGTGGGAATCGTCAAACTCCTGTGGCCTTATCTGAGAAGCCTGACTGACCAGCTCCTGAGCGATGAGCAGCCCCTCGTTCAGGGCCACTGTTGCCCCGGCCTTCTGAATGACCACCTTTTTCACCGTCTTGCCGGTGGCGGCAATCTCCTTCTCAATACGCTCAACATCAGTACTCTCGCAGCCCAGGCTCACCAGCAGCACGCCGGCCAGGTTCGGGTTCTGGCCAATTGAGGAGAGCGTGCGCGTGGCAATCTCAAGGTCTGGCTTCAGTTGCCCGCAGCCCGCCGGATGAAGAAAAGACGCTGTCCCCTTGATTTGCTGCACTA
>VGOH01000194.1 GCA_016875955.1 Chloroflexota bacterium | reverse complement strand
CTCCTCTTCTTCCAGCGATACGTTCGCCGAGTAGAGAAGGCTGCTGATGCCCAGCACCATGGCTTCAATGATAACGATGACGCCGCGCAGCAGCGGCGTTTTGCGCAGCCAGCCCGTGTAGACGGATGACAACGGCCGGCGGTCGGTGATTATCTCACCGTTGGGACGCCGCACGGCGGTCACCACCGCCTTTTGTCCCCTTATCATCACCCCTTCAACGACCGCCTGCCCCCCGTAATGGAATTTGTTGCTCATCAAATTGCTTTCATAAAGAAAAAGGAGCGGTGCCGGTAATGCCGCTCCTCCTTATCTCACCAGTGTGCTGATTCAGTCTTTTACCTTGTAACGCCTCTTGAAGCGTTCCACCCTCCCCGTGGTATCAAGGACGCGCCTCTCGCCAGTAAAAAACGGGTGGCACTGGCTGCATACCTCAACTTTAAGCTCCTTTTTGGTGGAGCCGGTGGTAAAGATATTGCCGCAGGAGCATATAACCCTAGTGTCATGGTAATACTTGGGATGAATCTTGTCCTTCATGGCTGTTAGCTGGCGTAAACGCTGACCTTTCTCCGGTTATTCCCGGCCAGTTCATATTGAACCACACCATCAATGAGGGCAAAAAGGGTGTGGTCACGGCCCACGCCGACATTGCTGCCGGGGAATATGCGGGTACCTCTCTGCCTGACCAGAATGGTCCCGGCGTTAACTGTCTGCCCGGCGAACTGTTTCACGCCGAGCCGCTGTGACTGGCTGTCCCGCCCGTTGCGACTGGAACCGCCTCCTTTTTTATGTGCCACGTTTGGTCACTCCTTTTCTACGACGGCTCGGTTTCTTGGCTGGCTCCTCTGGAGCCGCTCCCGGCCCGACAATCCGGTCAACGGTGAGCCTGGTGTGAGTCTGCCGGTGTCCCCTTTTGACACTGTAGCGGATTTTAGATTTGAACTTTAAAACCACTGTCTTATCGCCTTTTGCCTCTCCCTGAGAGGTGGCAATAACCTTGGCGCCCTCAACCGTGGGCGTGCCCAGCGTTACTTTATCGCCATCGGCGATGCACAGGACTTTGTCCAGTTCAACCCGGCTGCCCTCGGCCGCACCCAATCGCTCAATCTCTATCGTCTGGCCCGGGGACACCTTGTACTGCTTGCCGCCGGTCTCAATTATCGCGTAAATAGCCCACCTCCCGGAACAAAAACCGAGTCATTATACCAGTTCCTGTGCACAGGTGTCAAATACGGGAGTGCAGTTCATGCCAGAGCTCGGCGACTCTGTCCTTGAGCTCGTCAAGGGTGCAGTCGGTATAGATGACCACGTCCGCCTGCTGCGTTCTTTCTGCGTCGCTCAGCTGAGCCTGGATGCGGGCCAGTGATTCAGCTTCAGGCGTGCCCTTTTGTTCCCTGAGTCGGCTGATTATTGTTGCCTGTGGGGCGCTGGTTACCCAAAGCTCATCGACCATTGATTTCCACCCCGCCTCAAGAAGCAGCGGCGCTTCAATGACTACTATACTGGCACCCTTGCTCTCGTATTCTTTAATCATGGCTGTTACCTGCTCCCGTATCCGGGGGTGCATTATCTGGTTCAACCGGGCCCTGGCGTCAGGGTTGCGGAAGACTATCCTGCTCAGCTTGCGGCGGTCGATGTCCCCATCGGTGCCAATGATGCCCTGGCCAAAGGTGCTGACCACCGCTCGCCAGGCTTCGGTGCCGGGTCGGGAAATCTCATGTCCCACTTTGTCGGCGTCAATGACTATTGCCCCCAGCTCGGCCAGGAACTTGGCTACCGTGCTTTTGCCGCTGCCAAAGCCGCCGGTCAGTCCGATTATTTTCATCTTCCCGCTATTTCATTTGTAGTCCAGATTAGTCTACTGTCCCCCTGCCGATTAGTCAAGCCATCATACCAGGCAGTGCTGGACAATCCTGACGACTTTCCGATATTATAGAGAACATTAAACGCGTTCTGGCGCTGCCATGATTTCAATCAAGGAGGGGAATATGGCCAGGGTATTCGTTACTAGGACGGTGGCTCCCGAAGCTATTGAAATGCTCTCAAAATATGCCGAGATTGATACCTGGGATGAGTTGGTGCAGATACCGCGCCAAGAATTCCTGCGGCGTATCGCCGGTGTTGACGGCATACTGCAGTGGGGGGGCGACCCCATTGATGGCGAGGCCATGGATGCGGCGCCGAATCTGAAAGTAATCGCCAACGTGAGTGCGGGCTATAACAACATAGATGTTGAGGCGGCCACGAAAAGGGGCATCCGGGTCAGCAATACCCCCGGCGTGGTCACGGGCAGCACGGCCGACCTTGCTTTCGCCCTTATGCTGGCCATAGCCCGCCGCTTGGTTGAGATGACCGAGATTGTTAAGAACGGTGAATGGCGCGAGTTCGGCCCCATGGAAATACTGGGCCATGACGTGCACGGTAAAACGCTGGGTATCATCGGCATGGGGAGGATTGGTGCGGCCGTGGCCCGGCGCGCCAGGGGCTTTGATATGAAGGTGCTCTACCATAACCGCCATCGCCGA
>VGOH01000193.1 GCA_016875955.1 Chloroflexota bacterium | reverse complement strand
TTCTGACACCTGAGCAAGGTTCCGGAGACGGGGGCAGTCAGCAATTTCGGGGAAAAAGCCGCCCCGGTCAACCAAAATCCCCTTCATCCCCGCCTTATTGGCACCGATGACGTCTATTTCATACTGGTCGCCAACGTAGATGGCTTCGGCAGGTTGAACCCCGGCCCTTTTCACCGCCTCCTGGAATATCTCCGGGCTGGGTTTGTTGAAGCCGGTGTCCAGCGAGGTCACCACCACCTGGAGCCAGGCCGTTAGTTTTAATCTGTCCAGCATCGCCCTGATGTCCTGGTCCACATTGGAGATGAGGCCCAATATTAATCCCCGCTTTTTGAGGCCGACCAGCGCTGGCAAAACATCATCAAAAAGCACCTGCTTCAGCGCAAACTGCCTCATCTTGCCCACCAGTCCGGGAATGAGACGGCTATCAGCCTCAATGCCAGCTTCCTGGAGCAGGATGCGCCCGTATTGTGCCCAGACCGCCGCTTGTTCTTCCTTGCTGCGCTTGCCCAGGGATAAACGAGAGTGTTCCCGGTAGATGTACTCATCGGCAACAATCATGGGTCGGCGCAAGAGCTCCGGACTCACCTCAATGCCGAATTCCTGCAATGCCCCTGCCTGCAGCACTTCCCGGGGCGGGTCATAGCCCAGCAGGGTATGGTACAGGTCGAAAAAGACCGCCTTAATCATTGACGGTGCTATTGTACCGAAAGTGCCGCTATTCTGTAAAGGAAACGGCCAAACCGGGAGTGAACAACGCGACGCCAAAAGTGTATACTAGAGGGAAACTTTATCTGAAAATAAAGAGATGACGGCCGTACTGTCCGGTGCCGAAATAAGACGTCTGCTGGCCGCCAGGCCCCCGCTGGTGGAGAGCTGGGTGGACCTGGAGCAGCAGTTGCAGCCCAACGGCATTGACCTAACTCTGCGCGAGGTGGCACTGTTCCAGTCCGCCGGTGCCATAACTGTGGACAATGGCCAGCGCCAGATATCCGACCTGGCCCCGCTGGTCTTTGATGGGTTGGGCAATATCGACCTGGCGGCGGGCATATACCTGATTACCTACAATGAAATAGTACACCTGCCCGAGAACATCACCGCGCTGGCGGCACCGCGTTCCAGCCTCCTCCGCTGCGGCGCCACCATCGGGACGGCAATATGGGATGCCGGCTATTCGGGGCGCTCACAGTCGCTGCTGGTGGTCTATAACTCCCAGGGCATCCGGCTGCAGCGGAATGCCCGAATTTTGCAGCTGATTTTCCTCAGACTGACCGGAAAGACCAGAGGATATCGGGGAAGATACCAGGGAGAAAATGTGTAGTGTCCCTACCTCTTGACCACGCTGGTGATGTACCAGTCCTGCGGCGGGTCTTGACTGGTATCCACCATCAAATGAACGATAGCCAGATTCGGATACAGGCCTTTCAGGTCATCCAAGTCCACGGCTTCAAACTTCTTCTTGTTGTTGAGGTAAGCCTGCTCGGTGAGGGCGTTTGATTCGTAGTTATCTCTGGTCCGCGCCAGTATCCGCCTTAGAGACACCTCTTGCGGGCAGTCGGTCTGCAATATAACAAACCTCAGATTGTGCTTGGCCGCGATGGCCGCAGCGCGCCGCCGCAACGACTGGGTGATGAAGGTGGCGTCCATTATCACGCCCCCGCCTTTATTATCTAAAACCTCCTCCGCCCGCCGGAACATCTCGTCGTAGACCATGGTGCGCTTATTCATATCGGCGGCCACTTTCTCATTGAAAACGTCTTCTTTTTTCAGCAGCTCCAAGCGGATAAGGTCGGTCCGCAGCAGCGGATAGCCGTTTATTCTGGCCACTTCCTCGGTGGTCTCCGTTTTCCAGGTGCCGGGCAGGCCGCAGGCAATCAAGACAAAACCTCTGCCCAGCCCGGTTTCAATATAATGCCGGAACGGTTCTCTCACTTCTTCACCCCCTCCGGTGCGGTGTATGAATCGGCCAGCGCAAAATAGTCCCTGGCCACAGCCAGAATCTTTTTTTTCTCCGCCTCTGAAATATACGGGTCATCAAGCTTGAAACCCTCCACCTTGCCCCGGACGTATGCCCGGTAGCATTTATAGAAATTGAGCAATGTTTTCAATTCGGTGTCCCCGCTGGCCGTCAGGTAAGCATTGACAAAATGCTGCGACAGGTCGGTCCGGCGGTAATGGTCCAGGTCCATGGCCAGAAAGGCCACCTCAGAGGCAACGTCACCATAGCGAAAGCGGTCATTGAACTCAATGCAGTCGTAAATGCAAATGCCGTTGCCGAAGCAGACATGGGCGGCATGAAGGTCGCCGTGGCAGTCCCGTATCCTGCCCTCGCTGACGCGGCGGCGGAAAAGCGGGGCGTTTTGCACCAGAAAACTCTCGGAGAAGGACCTGATGTGCTCGTATTTTTCCGGGGAAATGGTGGTGCCGATGTATTTCCCGGTCTGGTTAAAATTCTCGGCCGTGTTTTGGCTTATGGCATTGAGGTCGCCAAAGGCGCTGATGGCGGCGTTTGTCTCCGCTTTCTCATGGAATCGGGCCAGTTTCTGCGC
>VGOH01000192.1 GCA_016875955.1 Chloroflexota bacterium | reverse complement strand
CGATTGTGATAGACGGCGGTCTATCGCTGACATTGCTAAACCCCGAGGCCAAGGAGAATTGATGCGCCGCACGCTTAACTTGCACCGGGTTGTCATCACCGGACTGGGTGCCATAACACCCCTGGGTTTATCGGCGGAAGAGCACTGGCAGGGGTTGATAAACGGCCGGTCAGGATTCGGTCCCATCACCCTGTTTGATGCCAGCAACTATCCGGTCAGTGTGGTCGCCGAGGTCAAGAACTTCAACCCGGAAAAATACATGCCACTCAAGCGGGTCGACCGGACTTCACGCTGCACCCAGTTCGCCATAGCCGCGGCGAAGATGGCCCTGGAATCGGCCCGGCTGGATATGTCGCGCGAAAAACCGGAGAAAGTCGGGGTGATTATTGCCACCAGCGGCACGATGGACAAAATAGCTGACGAGGGCGAGCTGATAAAGAAGCGAGGGCCGATGCGCGTTGACCCCCTGGCCATCACCAAAACGGCACCGAGTATGGTCACCGCCCAAGTAGCTCTGGAGATTGGCGCCAAAGGGCCCAATACGAGCCTGAACAGCGCCTGCGCCAGCGGCAGCGACGCGCTGGGCATTGCCCTCAACCACCTGCGCCTGGGGCATGCTGACGTAATCCTTGCCGGCGGCGCCGAAGCCAATGTCAACCCGATATCCATTGCCAGCACCGCCCGGGTGGGAGCGCTGTCCCGGGAACCAGACCCAAACAAGGCCAGCCGACCCTTTGACCTCAACCGCGATGGCTTTGTTTTCGGTGAGGGGGCGGCATTGCTGGTGCTGGAGACACTGGAATATGCCCGGAAGCGCAACACCCCCATCATAGCGGAACTGGCCGGTGCCGGCTGGTCCTTTGATGCCTACAACGAGACGGCACCTGATGCCGAAACGGAGGCCATCGCCATGAGCATGGCATTGCAGGAAGCCGGCGTCACCACGGAAGAGATAGACCATATCAATGCTCATGGCACCAGTACCCAACTTAATGACATCGCCGAAACAAAAGCCATTAAAATGGTCTTTGGTGAGAGAGCTTACAAGATACCGGTCAGCTCCAACAAGTCAATGATAGGGCACCTCGCCTGCGCCGCCGGCTCAGTTGAAGCCTTAGCCGCGGTAATGACCATCAGGGACGGCATCATACCGCCCACCATCCATTATGAAACGCCCGACCCGGAATGCGACCTGGACTATGTGCCTAACAAGGCGAGGCGCCAGCCGGTCAATATCTGCCTTTCCAACTCGTTCGGCATGGGCGGGCAGAACTGCAGCCTGATAATAAGACGCTTTCCGTAGAGCCAAAGATGGAACCGAAAGAACTGGCCGGAAAAGTATCACTGGTTACCGGTGCTTCTCGCGGGCTGGGCCGGGCCATCGCCCTCAGGCTGGCCAGCCTGGGCTCAAAGGTGGCCATCAACTACCTGGCCAGCGAGCAGCCAGCCGCCAGCCTATTGAAGGAGATAGAAAAGGCTGGCGGGGAAGCAATGCTGGTCAAGGCCAACGTGGCCGAGGCCAAAGAGGTCAGGGCCATGGTCCGTGAAGTCGTGGGACGGTGGGGCAAAATCGATATCCTGGTGAATAACGCCGGCATCGTCAGGGACGACCTGCTGCCCAGGATGGCCGATGAAGCCTGGGACGAGGTGATAAACACCAACCTGCGCGGCGCTTACCTCTGCACCAAGTTCGCGGTGCGCTCCATGATGGAGCAGTCCTGGGGCCGGGTGATAAACATCGCTTCCCTCGCCGGCATCGTGGGCAACATCGGGCAGGCAAATTACTCGGCGGCCAAGGGCGGGCTGATTGCCTTCACCAAGAGCGTTGCCCGCGAGCTAGGCTCAAGGAATATCACGGTAAACGCCATTGCCCCTGGCTTCATCACCACCGAGATGACCGACAAACTGCCCCAGGAGACCAGAGACATCATTCTATCCCGCATTCCGCTGAAACGCCTGGGCAGGCCGGATGACATCGCTGAGCTCGCAGCCTTCCTGGCCAGCGAGCGGGCGAGCTATATCACCGCACAGGTAATCTGCATTGATGGCGGAGTAATTTAATACCGGAAGGAGGCCCTATCATGGCAAAAGTAGGTATCGTCACCGACACCACCAGCTGTCTGCCCCCGGAACTGGTCAAAAAGCTTGATATCCGCATTGCCCCGGTGGGACTGGTCATCGGCGGCCAGCATTACAAGGACACGGAACTGACCAACGAGGAGTTCTGGAGGCTTTTCTATGCCGCCAACGGTGCCAGCAGCACCGCTGCTGCCAGCCCGGGCGATTTCGCCAGCATTTTTGAGGAGCTGAGCCAGTCCGGCGACAGCATCGTCTGCATTCTTGTGTCTAAGGCGCTGAGCGCCACTCTTGAGGCCGCCACGCAGGGCAAGAAACTGGTACAGGAGAAAAACCCCAGGGTCAATATAGAGATTGTAGACAGCCGGACCTCGGCCGGTGCTCTGGGTTTCATCGTGCTGGAGGCAGCCCGTGCCGCCAGAGCCGGCAAGAGCCTCAAGGAGGTCGTCCAGGTAGCCAACGACATGATACCCCGGGTAAAGTTCATCACCGCCATGGACACGCTCAAGT
>VGOH01000191.1 GCA_016875955.1 Chloroflexota bacterium | reverse complement strand
CAGGTATCCGGATTTCAAATAGACTGACAGTTCGGGCACCGGCGCTTTTTGCTATCCAGACAGTATGCCCTAATATAACACATAATAACCGATTTTGCACTACTTAATTTTAAGATTGCGGAAAAATTTTTTGATTAAATACACTCCATTACTTATACTTAACCGCTTTTCAATTTATCTGATAGTATTTTTGGTCACATAGTCCATGTCCAGCGTCACGCCGAGGCCGGGGCGCTCCGGAATATCAAGATAACCATCTTTCATCACAAATTGTTCATGAGTAACCTTATCGCGGAAAGGATGCGGGGAGCGGTCATACTCAAAAAGCGGCTCTGCCGGGAAACGGCGTTCCGGGAAGTGCGGCAGTACTGCGAATAGCTGCAGGGCCGCCGCCAGGCCGATATTGGTGCCCCAGACGTGGGGAATCACCGGCACGTTCCAGGCGCTGGCCAGCGCCACAATCCGCATCATCTCCGTATAGCCTCCAGCCGCACAGAGGTCGGGCTGCAGTATATCCACCGCCCGCCTGGTGATAAGCTCACGGAAACCGAACCGCGTGTACTCACATTCGCCGCCGGTGATGAGAACGCTGGACTTCTGCTTCACCTCCACGTAGCCATCAATATCTTCCGGCGGCACCGGTTCCTCCAGCCAGTAGACGTTGTAGGCTTCCATCTGTTGGGCCAGGCGTACTGCCTCAGCGGCATTGTAGGCGTGGTTGGCATCAACCATCAGCGTTATTTCATCGCCAATGGCTTCCCTTATCGCCTTTACGTATTCCATATCGGTTTCAATCCCATAGCCGACTTTCAGCTTCATCGCCGAGAAGCCGCCCTTTTTGTAGCCGAGCGCTTCCGCCACGAGCGCCTCTTTTACGCTGGGCACATGCTGCGGCTCATAGAGGCCGGTGGCGTAGACACGCGCCCGACGGCGATAAGCACCCCCGAGCAGCTTATAAACCGGCACGCCCAGCGCTTTCCCTTTGATATCCCAGAGGGCGATATCAATGGCGCTGAGGGCAGAGATGGGCAGGCCTTTCTGCCCCTGGTCTCGGGTCCGGTTGTAGAGGAAATCCCATATGACGCTGCTCTGAAAAGGGTCCGCCCCGATAAGCAGGGGCGCGTAACCATCCTGTATCATCGCCGCGGTTATGGTCGACGGCCCACCGACGAAGAACGCTTCCCCCACTCCTTCAATCCCTTCATCAGTGGTGACCACGCATACGGCAGTCTGGCGCCGGTCAGTCACCCAGAGAGACCACCCGAATGCCTTATTGCCAAGCAACCCCTCCAGCACGTAGGTCTTGACACCGGTAATCTTCATCTTTACCTCCCGGACTTCTCCGCCGCCTTGCGTACCTGTTCCACCACGGCGCGGGCACTGCGCATGAGGAGAAAATCATCAGCGTCAACGGTATTATATTTGAACCCCTTTTTCAGAGCCCACTCAATGTTATCCGATACGCAGAACATGCCCGCCGGCTTGTTATGCTTGGCGGCGGCCTCCAGAACTTTGTCAAACGCCGCCACATATTTTGGTGCCTTCCAGTCTGGCGGTACGCCAATCCCTAGGCTCACCGAGAGGTCCCAGGGGCCAATGTAGCAGGCATCAATGCCGGGCACGGACATAATTTCGTCAAGGTTATCCAGAGCTTCCTGTGTCTCTATCTGTACGGTGATTAGAACCTCATCATTGGCCGTCTTAAAATAGCTGTCGTCAAACATGCCGGCACGCCTTGGCCCCCACCCGCGGACACCTGCCGGCGGATATTTGCAATAACTCACCGCTTTCTCCGCTTCCTCTCTGGAGTTCACCCAGGGGATGAGCACGCCGTAGGCGCCGATATCCAGTATCCGCTTGATGGCCACCTGGTCATTCCACTGCGGCCTGACGATGGGCACACAGCCGCTGCCATTCATAGCCTGCATCATGCGCTGCAAAGTTTCGTAGCCTGTTGGTGAGTGCTCCGTATCCAGCAGCAGCCAGTCAAATCCCACCCGGGAAAGCCATTCCGTTACATCGGGATGCCCTATCATGACGAAGGTCCCGGTCACGGCCTTCCCCTTCTTCAGTTTCTCTTTGAGCGGGTTTTTCAATTCAGTTACCTCCTGTCAATTTATAACTCCGGCCGAAACCGCCACATTGTAACAGACCTCTGCTGGCCTGTCAAAATAGATTTACAGTTTTGCCTGTTTTTAGTTGCTCCCACGATACTCACCCCCTGAGGTCCCCCTCTCCAGCCAGAAGCACGCTTGGTTTCCTGGCGATGTAACAGGCTGGAGAGGGGACAGGGGTGAGATAAGCACATAACCACCAGATGTCACTAAAAGCGGGCTTTCTCTGCCTTGACAAATTTCTCCCCCGTCAAATAATATTGGCCGAAGGGAGTTTGAGATGAAGATTACCAATATAGTCAGCACACCGTTGTCAGTACCGCTCAGGTGGCCTTTTATCAGCGGCATTGTGGTCAATAGGGCCAATCCGGTTATCGTCCAGTTATTCACCGATGAGGGGCTGGAAGGGATTGGCCTGGCCTTCACCTGGAATGACCAGCGCGTGAAGTCGCTCCTGGCCTGCATTGATGATTTAAAGCCGACCATTGTGG
>VGOH01000190.1 GCA_016875955.1 Chloroflexota bacterium | reverse complement strand
ATCAGCCTTTTCTTCACGACTCAGAGCAAAGAGCTTTAAAAACGTATCGGTCATCTCATCAACATCTTGCGAGTTGACTTCATGGCAGCGATACTGCACGCCGTCTTCCCCCCAAAGCCTTCTCAATTTGCGCCTGACCTCGTGCCGCTGCTTCTTGTCCAGTCCGGCGAGGTATTCCTCCCAGTCCGCGGGCAGGTCCATCTCCACGGTGACATCGGTTTCCTCGCGATGCACCTCGCTGCCACGCTTTTCCGCTATCTTCGCCAGGCTCATGACCACGCTTGAGTCCGGCCTGACCGCTTTCAGGTCTATCTGGTTTACTCCCTGGCGGGCCAAGTCATCAAGCAAAGCGCTGCAGAACTCGGCCTCCCTCTTAGGCACGGTTACAAAATCCTGATAATCGCAAACGTCGGGGCTGCCCACAAAGCAAGCAGTATTGCCTTTCCGCTGCAGCGGCGCGATGCCGATGATAGCCGAGTTCTCACACACCACGGTCAGGCACAACTCTGAATCCGGTTTAAAAGTCCGCCACCAGGCTTCCAGCCAGGCGGGCAGGACAAAAACAGAGCCCCACTTCAGACCCAGACCGGGGTCATGCCAGTATGAAGTGAGGCGGTCAAAGCTCTCCTGAGCAACGGTAAAACTCATATTCGGCTAACAGTGTATCACCCTGCCCGCTTTTAAATCAATTCGGGGGTAACGGCGTCACTCTTCCGGTTTTTCGCCCTTGCCTTTTATCTTCAATCGGTATTCGCTGGGTTTGCCGAAATCGTAGAAAAACGACTTCACCCGCGTCTTTGTTGCCGATGACAGCGTCTTCAGCCTTTGCGGCAGCATTGAGGCATCAAGCGATGAGACGCGCGCCTGAAAACCGGACAGGTCCGGCGCTGGAATTGAAGCCAGCCTGCGGTAATAGCCAGCTATTTTCTGGCCGTCCAGCAAGAAAAACCAGATATACAGGGCCGACAGGCCCGTTTTCTCCAGCAGCAAAAGCATGATTGAGGTGAAGACAATGCTGGACAGCACGACGCCATAGGTCACATTTTTAATCAGTTCCCCACCCGCCACCCCCGCCTGAAGTGGAATAATCGCCAGGACGGCAACGGCCAAGCCCTTGGGCACCATGATAGCCAGTATGGAGGCGTCCCTGGCCGGTATGGACTGTCGCACCGTAATCTTCACCGCAGGGATGCGCAGCAGGAAAATGGCGGCGGTCAGTACCAGCGACAGCTGAATGAGCCATCCGCTTATCAGTTCCAGGGAGATGCCAAGATAAACAAAGAAAAATGTTTTCAGCAGGAAAGCGACCTCGCTGAAGAAGGCTTTCTCGGTCGGGCTGAGCCCCTTCGCCTCGCTGGCCTGAGGTCGGCGGAAAATGTAGAAGCGGATTGACTCCACGTTGCCGATGGTAATGCCGAAGGCCAGCGCGGCGATGGCCCCGCTGAAGCCCAGTATCTCGACGACGCCGTAGATGATGAAGACGAAAGCGGCCGTGGTGAACATGGCGTTTTTGATGGCATGGATGCGGTTCAACAGCCTGGACCAGATGAAGGCGCCGGCCACGCCAAATACCACCGCCACCAGGAAAGCGGCGATCAGTCTACCGGTAACAGTAGCCCACCGGAACTCTCCGAGCAGATAAGCTTCAATGAGGGCGATGGTGATGACGATGCTGAGCACATCGTTGACCGATGATTCAAGGGAGAGCATCGTCTGGCTGTCCTTCCTCATCCGTAGCTGCCTGACCATGGGGATGACGACGGCTTCCGATGTCGAGCCGACAACGGCCCCCAGCATGAACGCTGGTATCAGTTCCAGGTCAGTGAGCCAGAGAGTGATGCCGGCGACCGCCCCCATGGAGAGGAAAAAGGTCAGGGTGGCCAGGGCCATGGCGCCGCCCACTGCTGAGCGCAGGCTTGTCAGCTCAAGGGCCGTCCCGCTCTCAAAGAGGATTATAATCAGCGTGATTGTGGTCAGAATCGGCCCCACAGTGCCAAAGTCGGCCGGCGAAGCCAGCCCTAAAACCGGGCCGACACAGATGCCGATGATGATTAACAGCAGGACATCGGGAACCCTGGTCCGGCTGAAAATGGCGGTGAAGATATGGGCCAGAAAAACAAGGATGCCGACGAAGGCGATTACGGGCGCAATATCCTGCACTGGCAAAGCCTCTTTTCCAAGTTGATAATGAATACTTTAGGTAGGCCAGCCCTCATTGTCAAGGGCTGACTTTGCCCTCATAACGCTGATATAGTATAATGAACTGGTCTTTTAAATCGGAGGGCAGGATTCGGCTATGAGCGAGAAGTCCCTGACTGACTTGAAAACGTTTATTGAAAACGTTAACAAGAAAGATAAGCGTAACGGCAAGAAAATAAATTTTCCCTGGATGAAGCGGAAAGGGAAGTCCAGCCAGTAGACGCTGAACTTTACTGACAGCGGCTTCCCACCGGTTCAAAAGGGTGCCCTTCGCGGGCAAAATCGGGCTGGTAGGTATCCGGGGCGTCCTTCTCCTGCACCCAGCCATTCTCTATTCCCAGTTCGTCCAGCAAACCAACGACCTCTTCATATTCACGTGCCGTGATTTTGCGGGCCAGCTCCGGCACTTTCGGGG
>VGOH01000189.1 GCA_016875955.1 Chloroflexota bacterium | reverse complement strand
CAACCTAAAAGGCTGGCGGTTGAATGCCGGTGACCCTGGCCAAGACTTCATCTTCCCCGATTTTAACTTGCAACCCGGCCAAAGCTGTCGTGTCTACACAAACGAAAACCATCCTGAGAGTTGCGGTTTCAGTTTTGGCAACAGCAAGCAAGCATTATGGAACAATGACGGCGATTGCGGCTATCTATATGATGCGGCTGGCGCACTAGTTGACAAACGCTGCTATTCCTGATTAGTTGACTGGCCTACACTGGTAACCCTGGGGGCCGTGGCCGGCGCTGCGGCCTCTATTGCAATCATCTTGACATTATGTCTACCCAAGTGCTATAATGCAGCCAAGAGAAAAGCCCCCTGCGGTGCTGATCACACCCAGGAGGCGGGCCAGCCGAGCGGGCGGCGTGGCAGCATCAGTCTACCACAGAAGGCCGCCTGCGTCAAGAGCAAGGCGGCCTTTTGCGTTGGAGGACGCGGCATGAGCAGTATACGAAAGGAACTCGCATCTATCTTGGCCGATTTGCGAGAAGTACAACCTCGGGAATGGCGGTTTACTGGCCTTTTTATCCTGGCCTTGTACTTGTTTCTGGGATGGGCGTTTTGGGTATTGCCTTTCCCTTGGGGGGCGATATTCGCCTTCTTGGTGTTAGGAGGAATCATCATCTATCGTACTGTGTACCAGGCAAAATCCAGGCGCATGCTAGAGGCCGGACTGGAATCTGCGGAGGAACTGAGGGGTGAGGTTGAGGAGGTTTTTGCTCGGGTCATCGAACATGGAGATGAACTGTTGCAATTCCGCGCTCAAGTTGCCGAATACATGGACCCCAAGAGCGGATGGTTGCCCAGGCTAGATGAGATGCAAGCGTCTATTGAGGAGATTGAGAAATTCATACGGAAACTTACTGCCCCCGATCCCAGATATAAGGCGGGGCGCCCACGAAACCCAGATGATGAATGGGCTTATGAACAGGTGCGAGTCCAGGGGCGCAAGCCTGAAGAAGTTTACCCTGAATGGCGTAAACGTATTGGTGACCGGGTAGATGATCTGGCCGATCTACAAGATAGTTTTAGGAAAGCAATCAAGCCCCGTAGGTAGACGGAAGAAATAGGGAAGAATTGGAAGAAATAGGGAATAATCCCTATTTCTTCGCTTGCTCCTGTGATATGATGCGCTCAGGTTGGAAGACCTGAGCGTTTTTGTTTTGCGTAGAGGGGGCAAGGTGTACGAGGTACTGATCCACTTCAGGCTTGTCGGGCCTGAGGCAGAGGCATTACAGAGGTTGGCGCGGCAAGAGGAGCGTAAACCACGCGACCAGGCGCGCTATATCCTACGCCAAGAGCTTGTGCGGCGCGGCCTACTGGAGCTCCCGGCTGCGCCGGGGCAAAATGGAGGTATGAATGATGAACGAAAAGACCTGGCAAACTAGCGACCTGCCGGCCGCGGCCTTCGCCGTCTACTGCGGCCTGGACTTGCAGCGTGTCCTCGGCGGGAGCCGCGCCACTTTCGTGTTTCAGACGACAGCGGCCTGGCCGGGCTTGCTGGCTGACTTCGAGGCTGGCCGGGCTAGGGTGGAGCCGCAGAGGTATCACCTGGCTTTGAAGGCGGCTCGGACAGCGGTTTACGACGGCAACGTCCGGCGCGCCCAGGAGCAGGCGGCGTTGGCGCGGGCGCTGGCGGGCGGGGAGGTGGGGCGATGATGCAGTCCTTAACCCCTCCCCAAAACGCCACCGGCGAACGCCTAACGGCCCTGGCTGACGAACTGCGCTCCCAGGGTTTGGCGGACAACATCCTTTATAGCACGCTGGTTGTTGAAAACGGCACAGCGCCGGACGAGGCTCGTATCCTGGACGCCGAAATCCTGCGCGGCATTGCTAACGGCTCACTGCGCTTTTTGCCTGAGCCCAAAGACGGCAAGCGGAAGGCCAGGAAGAAGAAGGCGCAGACGCCGCAAGCGGCAGCAGCCAGGCCAGACGAAAAGGCAGAGGTGGCAATCATGGACAATACCCCCGCCGTGGTCAACCGGCCTCTGTGCCTGCGGGAAGACCGCGCCTACCTGGCCACCTGGCTATATCTTCAGATCACCCGCCGCACCGCCACCGATGACGATGGCCGCGAGGTCGTGCTGGCCAGGCCGGAAGTGCAAAACCACCACATCATGTCCATCTTGCGCGACGATGGGGCGCTCTTCATCGGCGAGGGCTACTCGAACCTGGATGCCCAGCCCCTGGCTGATCTGGGCCTGGACGTGAACCTGCCCAACGAGGCACCGCCGGATAGATGTCTGTCGGGTGGCGGCCTCAAACGCTATCGCGCCGGCTACCGGCCCGATCCGGCCAGCGTCTTCGAGCGCGTGGTGGACGTTGTTGACCGCTTCCTGGACTTCGATCACAGCCTGGCCGATCAAGACACCATGTGCGAAATGGTGGCCTGCTTCGTGCTGGCCAGCTACTTCCTGGACGCCTTCGAGGTCGCTCCCTACTTATGGCCCAACGGCGACCGCGGATCTGGCAAGACCACCTTTTTGCACGTGCTGGCCGAGCTATCATACCTGGGCCAGGTGATCCTGGCCGGGGGCAGCTATGCCGCCCTGCGTGATCTTAGCGACTATGGGGCGGTGCT
>VGOH01000188.1 GCA_016875955.1 Chloroflexota bacterium | reverse complement strand
CCGTGTACCAGCTTGAAGTTATCCTTATCAATTGTCAGGGGGAGTTTTTCTAGGTATTTTATATCTTTCTGGCTCAGCTGCTGAGCCGTCCACTGGCAGGCGAGCGCGGCATCAGGATTGAAATCGGCGGTGCTTATCTTGCCGACGGCCGCCCGGTCATGGTTTCCGGCCACGCAGACATGCGTATACTGGCGCAGCCTTGCAATGCACCCGTGGGGGTCAGGCCCGTAGCCGACGACATCACCCAGGCACCAGAGCTCGTCCACCCCTCCCCGCCGCTCCATATCATCGAGCACCGCCTCAAAGGCGGTCAGGTTTGAGTGTATATCCGCGATGATGGCGCACTTCATTATATTTTTCCGGTTTCACTTGTATCTGCAATGCGGAATAAATTTATGCCCATCCAGGCTTATATAGCTTATCATATAGTCCATTAATGTCAAAATGAGTTTATAAAGATTATCGGGGATAAGTGTGGAAAGTTTTCATTATGTGACAAAAGTCACATCCAGAAATATTATTGATCCACTACTATATTAAAATAATTCTGTTTTTTCGTCTTTCAGCTTTGACGAAACTGAACTATGAATGGTATAATATCAGCTTAAATATCACTTTTTTGATTGGGGAATTGCTGGGATGAAGCGCGGTCCTGTCAGTGTGGTGATGAGTTTATGTATCATGCGTTGCCCGGAAGGGCTAACGGGTAGTGAAATTATGTTTTGGAGGGCAACGCATGAAAACAATAGCCGAAATCAACGAAAAGATACAGCAGGGCAAGGCTGTCGTCGTCAATGCTGAAGAAGTCATTGACCTAGTCAAAGAAAAAGGCGTAAAACACGCCGCGCAACATGTTGACGTGGTGACCACGGGCACCTTCGGCCCGATGTGTTCCTCCGGAATCTACTTCAATATCGGTCACAGCAAGCCAAGGATAAAGCTGGGTGGGGGACGTGTTTACCTCAACGATGTCCTCGCCTATCCCGGACTGGCGGCGGCGGACGTATTCTTCGGGGCCAATGCCCTGCCCGACGATGACCCCAGAAACCGGGTGCACCCCGGCGATTTCAATTACGGCGGTGGCCATGTCATTGAGGAGCTGGTGGCGGGCAAGGATATACGCTTTGTGGCCAACGCCTACGGCACCGATTGTTACCCGAGGAAGCGGCTGGAGACCTGGATTAACATTAAGGACCTCAACGAGGCGGTGCTGTTCAACGTCCGCAACGCCTACCAGAACTACAACATCGCTGCTAATCTCTCCGGTAAGACCATCTATACCTATATGGGGGTGCTCAAGCCCCGCCTGGGCAATGTCAACTACTGCAGCGCCGGGCAGCTATCGCCGCTGCTCAATGACCCGCTTTACCGGACCATCGGCATTGGCACCCGGATTTTCCTGGGCGGCGGCATTGGCTATGTTGCCTGGCAGGGCACCCAGCATAACCCGAACGTGCCCCGCACCGAGACCGGTGTGCCCAAGCGGAGTGCCGGGACGCTGGCCGTCATCGGCGACCTCAAGCAGATGAGCCCCAAGTGGCTGGTGGGGACGAGCATGTACGGCTACGGCGTCACCCTGACGGTTGGTATCGGCGTGCCCATACCCATCCTTGACGAGGAGATACTCCGCCAGACCGCCGTCACCGATGCCGAAATCTATGCTGCTGTGGTTGACTATTCGGACGCTTACCCCAACCAGAAGCCGGACATCATCGGGGAGTTGAGTTACGCCGAATTGAGGAGCGGGACAGTGAAGTTGCAGGGCAAAAAGGTGCCTACTGGCTCTCTGTCCAGCTATCCCCGGGCCCTGGAAATCGCTGAGATTCTGAAGGGCTGGATAAAGCGCGGCGAGTTTCTCCTCACTGAGGCGGTGGCGCCGCTGCCGGGCGTTGAGTCCGGCGTCACCTTCAAGCCATTGAAGGAACGTCCGCTGGAGATTTGAATTGATATTAACTGGAGGTAGAGGCAATGACAGTAACGAAGAGAGTGGTTCTGCATTTTCCCAGGCGGCTGGTGGAGCAACCGGTCATCTACCGTCTGGTCAAGGACTATAACCTGGAGTTCAATATCCTGAGGGCGTCCATCACCGCCGAACCGGAGGAGGAGGGGCTGCTGGTGCTGCAGCTGAAGGGCGAGCAGGACGAATATGATAAAGGCGTCAAGTTCCTGCTCAAGTCCGGGCTTAAGATTCAGTCGTTGAGCCAGGATGTTACCCGGAACGAGTCGCGCTGCACCCACTGCGGCGCCTGCGTCACCATCTGTCCCCCCGGCGCCTTTGAGCCTGACCCGAAGACGAGGCAGGTCAGGTTCGACCATGAGAAGTGCGTGGCCTGCGGCCTGTGCATCAAGGCCTGTCCGCCGCGGGCGATGGAAGTCCATTTTTAATTGAGATGTATCAGCCGCGCACCTATCGGCACTGGGTGAAAGGCGATGACCTGGTCGTCTTCAATGTGGTGGTGAAGGAGACTGACCTGTACCTCAGCGCCGCGAGCAACCTGCGGCGCAAAGCGCACCGGCTGGTGCTGAAGCACCGCGAGGGTATAGAGAGGTACATTGCCCGCCGCCCCGATTTCCTGACCTCCCTGGAGCCGGTTGACGTTGAGCCGGAGGCGCCGAAGATAGTC
>VGOH01000187.1 GCA_016875955.1 Chloroflexota bacterium | reverse complement strand
TCCATGACCTCCATCTTCGGCGCGCCCAAAGTGTTGTTATATGCGACAAGCAAGGGCGGCATCGTGCAGATGGGCCGCTGTCTGGCCAATGCCTGGGCAAAGGACAATATCCAGGTGAACGCCATACTTCCCGGCTTCATTGATACCGCCCTGACCAGGAAGGCCAGGGTTGATATGCCGGAGCTGGAAGAACGGGTTAGTATGCGCACGCCGGCGGGCAGATGGGGTGTGCCCGATGACCTGGCCGGGACGGCCGTATTCCTGGCCAGCAAGGCCTCTGACTTTGTTACCGGTGTGGCGCTTCCCGTGGATGGCGGCTATGCCAGCGCCATGCTCTAAACATCTGCCTGCGGGCTATGTAGAGTGGCAAAACTTACCCTCCGAACGCAAGCCGTGGCTCAAGGAGAGAAAGTGTGAAGGCAAGAAAACTTCAATGTAACGGAAGGGAGAATTAAACCATGGCGGCAAAAGGCAACCTGAGCGCCGAGGACCTTTGCTTTACCCCGGCGGTGGCATTGAGAGAGATGCTCCGGGGAAAAGTCATCTCCCCGGTGGAACTTATAGAGATATTTCTGGAAAGAATCGAAAAGATAAACCCGGCGATTAATGCCTACGTCACGCTCGTGCCGGAGATAGCGCTTGAGAAGGCCAGGAAGGCGGAATCGGCCATCATGCGGGGCGATGAAATCGGGTTGCTGGCCGGGCTTCCGGTATCCATAAAAGACGTCGTCCCCACCGCCGGCATCCGCACCACTTATGGCTCAAAGCTGTATGAGAACCTGGTGCCCGCTGAAGATGCGCTGATTGTGGAGCGAATCAAGGAAGCTGGAGGCATCATCCTGGGCAAGACCAACACGCCCGAATTCGCCGCCGGCGCTTCCACCTTCAATCAGGTTTTCGGCATAACGCGCAATCCCTGGAATACCGCTTTTACGGTAGGAGGCTCCAGCGGCGGTGCCGCTGCCTCCGTGGCCGCCGGCATCGGGCCGCTGGCCCAGGGCAGCGACCTGGGCGGCTCATTGCGTATTCCGGCCACTTTCTGCGGTGTAGTCGGGCTGAGGCCTTCGCCGGGACGGGTGCCCAAGTATCCCAATGAGCTCAACTGGGATGACCTTTCGGTGCAGGGGCCGATTGCCCGTACCATACCGGATACCGCGCTGTTTCTGGACGCCATGTGCGGCCCGGACAGCAGGAGCCCGGTGTCCCTGCCCAGGGAGGAGGCTACCTTCCTTCAGGCAGCGCAGAACCCCGAAGCCAAGAAGCTGAAAATCGCCTGGAGCGACAACCTGAACCTGACGCCGGTCGACCCGGTGGTGCTGAGAGAAGCAAGAAAGGCGATGGATATTTTCCGTAATCTGGGCTGTGATGTGGTGGAGGACTGCCCTGACTTCGCTGGCGCCAGGGAGACGGCGCTGATACTGCGGGGAGTGCGCTTCGTTGCCCTGTACGGGGAGCAGTACCAGAACAACCCGGAGTTCCGGCGCTGGGTGAACCCGCTGGTGACCGGCAATATAGACTACGGGTTGAAATTGTCGGTTGAGGAGATAGCCTGGGCGCACCGACAGCGGTCAGAGATATGGAACCGGGTGAGGGCTTTCTTTGACAGATACGATTTGCTGCTGACGCCGACGGCGCCGCTCCCGCCCTTTCTGGCCGGGGTGAAGTTCCCCACCGAAATCGCTGGCCAGCCCATGGCCAATTACCTGGACTGGGCCATGCTGACCTATGCTATCACCCTGACCGGACACCCGGCGGTATCGGTGCCCTGTGGCTGGACGGGAAACGGCCTGCCCATCGGGGTGCAAATCGCGGGCCGGCACCATGGTGAAGTGGCCCTGCTGAAGGCGGCGGCTGCTTACGAACAGGCGGCACCGTGGGCGGATAAGAGGCCCAAGCTGATATAGGGCAGGTATTACCGGCGCCTATTTTCTCTTGACCGTTTCTCTGACCGCCTGGGCGATGTGTCGGGCGGATAATTCATATTCCTCTTTCAGTTCCGGCAGAGTGCCCGATTGGCCGAAGCGGTCCTTGATGCCGACTCTTTTCACCGGCACCGGGCTCTTCTCGGCCACGACCTCGGTCACCGCCCCGCCCAGACCGCCGATGATGCTGCTGTCCTCCACGGTGACGATGGCGCCCGTCTCCCTGGCGGCCTTGATAATCGCCTCTTCGTCAATCGGCTTAAGCGTATGCATGTCCAGCAGGCGCACTTTGATGCCTGCTTTGGCCAGCGCCTCGGCTGCTGCCAGTGAATCGGAAAGCATCATGCCGGTGGAGATTATGGTGGCATCGGTACCGTCGGTCAGTGTCACCGCCTTGCCCAGCGTAAAGGGAAAATCATCGCGGTATACAGTGGGCACGGCCGGGTTGGAAAGGCGCAGGGCGGCCGGCCCGACGTGCTCGGCGATGGCCCGGGTTATTTTCTTCGTTGCCACGGGGTCACCCGGGGAAACGAGCACCATGTTGGGAATGACGCGTATGGCGGCGATTTCCTCAATAATCTGGTGCGAGCCGCCCATGAATGGCCATAGCATTCCCGAGTTGCAGAGCACGATTTTAACATTCAGCTTGTCAAAGGCCACATTCTGCCGTATCTGGTTGTACGCCCGGCTCACGGCGAAGATGCTGTG
>VGOH01000186.1 GCA_016875955.1 Chloroflexota bacterium | reverse complement strand
CAAATAAGGCAAAGACTTGGCATTTCATAGCGGCTGGGTCGAGGCGGTATTTGCGCGCCGCAGCTATGATTTCGGTGTCATTCAGCGTTTTCATGGCGATACTCAACGAGACATCGAACGTGTTTTCAATGGAGATAGCGACGGAGACAAGACTGCATACGATAACAGAGAAAACGGGCATGGGCCATCTCGTTGTTAGCGGACACCCAAAAGGGGCCAGGGAGGGACACCTCAAAATCCGCCATTTAAGGTAGGGAAGTCAGGCATACTCCGTCGAGAAAGGACGGAGGTGCCAATGGTGAACTATCTTAAAATGGCAGACAAACAACGAATACAGGCATTACTGGAGTTAGGCTGGAGCCATCGGCGAATCCAGCGTGAGACTGGGATAGACCGAAAGACAGTGGCCCGTTATGACCCGAGGCGGCAGCCAAAATCCGCCAAAGTGTCCACCGGCCCTTCGGCAAATGCCGCCAGGGCGTCCACCGGCTCGCAAAGCGTCTGCGAGCCATACCGCGATATCATCGAAGCCTCTGTAGCTAAGGGGCTGACTGCTCAACGAATCTGGCAGGACCTTAAGGAAGACCACTACTTCACCCACGAGTATGCCTCAGTCAAGCGCTTCATCCGTACGGTCAAGCGGCGCCGCCCGGAGGTGGCTGCCGTCATGGAGCATCCACCAGGCGAAGAGGCCCAGGTCGACTTCTTCCAGGGTCCCGTAACGCTTGACTCCGAGAGTGGACGGTGGCGCCGCCCATGGGTCTTCCGGATGGTACTGTCATGCTGCGGCCATAGCTATGAAGAGCCTATGTGGCGGCAGGACAAGGTATCCTTCATCCGCGCCCATGAGAATGCCTTTTTGGATTTTTGCGGAGTACCGCGCACGGTGCGTCTCGATAACCTGAAGGCTGGTGTGGCCCGGGCCTGTCTCTATGACCCCGATATCAGTGAGCTTTACGCAGCCTTTGCCCGCCACTGGGGTTTTGTCCCTCTGCCGGCGCGGCCACATCATCCCCAAGAGCAAGGTGTCGTCGAGCGCAGCGGCAGCTATCTTAAGAGTAATGCTCTCAAGGGGCGCAAATTTGACAACCTGGAGGAACTGGACGCATTCCTTAAACGCTGGAACCGCACCGTAGCCCGAGTGCGGATACACGGCCGGACACGTAAGCAGGTATACACCCATTTTCTGGAAGTGGAGAAGCCGGCATTGAAATGCCCGCCCGCGGAACGCTTCAGTCTCTTTGAGGTGGGCACCCGTACCGTGCATCCAGACGGGTACGTCGAAGTGGATCGGGCCTACTACTCGGCGCCCGACCGGCTGCTGGGTGAGCAGGTGAAGGTCCACTGGGATGATCGCCTGGTCAGAATCTATCATGATGGGCAGTGTATCGGCGTTTACACCAAGGCTCCTGCCGGCACCTTCCGCACCCTGGACGAGCATCGCCCGGCTCATAAACCAGCCCGCCAGAAAGCCTATCAGGAAAACCTGCTAACCAAAGCGGAGCATATTGGTGAACGGGCTCTCAACTGGGCCAGGGCGGCCATCGAGGAGAGAGATGTCCGCGCTTACCGGCTCCTTCAGGGCATGATTTCTCTAACTCGCAAGCATCCCAAAGAGAGGGTGGACTGGGCCTGCGGGATTGCCCTGGAGCGCAGATTATTCCGCCATAAGCCGCTGCGGCGTCTGGTAGAACAGGCGGCTGCTCAAGCTCCTGTTCAGCTGCCTCTAATCCAGTCCCACGAGATTATCCGCGATCTATCTGAATACGCAAAGGAGATAAGAGTATGAATCCAGAACTCGACCGTAAACTGCGTTACCTGAGACTTTCTGGCATGGCTACCGCCCTGCCGGCGCGTAACCAAGAGGCCATCCACCATCACCTGGCTTATCCTGAATTCCTGGAACTGCTGGTCCAGGACGAGTTGGCCACACGTCGGGACAGACTGTTTGCCCGCCGACTCAAGCAGGCCGGCATCGTGGAGTCGAAGTATCTTGAGAACTATGACTGGTCCTTCAACCCTCAGGTGCCCAGAGGCCTCATAATCGACCTGGCCACCGCCCGCTTTGTGAGAGAGCACGGCGGAGTCCTGCTTCTCGGTCCGCCTGGCACAGGAAAAAGTCACATTGCTACTGCGCTGACCGTAGCAGCTATCCAGGCGGGTCACACTGCCCTCTATCGCTCCGCCTTCGACCTTGCCCAGGACATGGCCGAGGCTGAAGCCACCGGTACCCGCAAGGAACTGATTGATCACCTCTGCAAAGTAGACCTCCTGGTACTGGAGGATCTAGGAATGAAGCGTTTGCCGCCTACGGCGGCAGAGGACTTACTGGAAATCTTTGTGCGTCGTTACGAAAAGGGGGCGATCATCTTGACCACCAACCGCCCCTTAGAAGACTGGGGTCAGGTACTGGGAGACAACGCGGCTGCCGGCGCTATCCTGGACCGCTTTCTACACCACGCCGAGGTCATTAGACTGCAGGGGAGGAGCTATCGCATGCATAACCGAAGGGAACTACGTACCAAGCAGGCTGATGAAGCCTTGACGGGACAGACTAAGTGAGGTATCTTTTGGTAACCTACCGGTGGCGGATTTTCACCCGTCCCCAAGTGGCCCCTTTTAAGTGTCCGGTGACACCA
>VGOH01000185.1 GCA_016875955.1 Chloroflexota bacterium | reverse complement strand
ACTTCTCTCCATCCTCCTCCCCGACCTCATCATAGACAATATCACCTGGGCCCCCGCAGAACCTTCGGTGGGCGATAATGTGAGCTTTATTGTAACCGTTGCTAATCAGGGCAGCGGTGTGGCCAGCAATACCACCGTCCATTTTTATGTTAATGAAAACTACATAGATTCGGGACTAACCAGCGTACTTAACCCCAATGCCGCGGAAAACCTCACCTTTTCCTGGATTGCTGGCTTCGTGCCGCGCAGCATCAAGGCCGTTATTTCCACAGTCGGTACTACCACCGAAAGCGATTACACCAATAATGAAAAAGCTTGTCTCTTCACACCACAGCTTGCCGATTTAATAATCCAGGATATCACCTGGGCACCGGCCAATCCAGCTGTTGGCGCCAATACCACTTTTAGCGTAACTATACTAAACCAGGGAAACGGCAAATCTAATGAATCCGGAGTCGATCTTCTCGTTGATAATGAAAAAATTGACTACCGTGGGCTGGCGCCCATAGACGCTGGCGAAATCAGAACAATAACCTTTAGCTGGATAACCCAAGGTGGCGTGCATAAGATACGGGCGATTGTTGACCCGCAAAACAATGTTCACGAAAGCCAGAAAACCAACAATGATAAAACCATTACCTTCCCAATTCTGCCTCCTGACCTCACCATCGAGCAAATAACCTGGATGCCGCTGGCGCCGACTATCGGTGATACGGTGACAGTTACCGTTAGGGTGAAAAACCAGGGAGAGGCAAATTCTGGTTATACCTATATCATCTACTATATTGATAATATCCAGCTGACTACGGGACAAGTCAACCCGATATCAAGTAACGCCACCGCTAATCAGTCCTTCACCTGGACACTAACCCCTGGTGAGCATGTTATCAAAGCCTCTGTTGACCCCACCAATATAGTTGCCGAGGCTGATGAGACCAATAATGAAGGCTCCGTCACCATGGTCCCCACTGGTCCCGACCTTATAATAGAAAGCATAGGCTGGTCGCACAGCGACCCTCAGGTGGGAGAAATGGTCACCTTCTCCGTGACCGTGCAAAATAACGGAGACGTCACGTCCGGCGCTTCAATTGTTCACCTATACGCCGGCAACGACTCCAGGGGCTACCAGAGCATCCCCGAGCTGGCGCCAGGCACAGGAGCCACCAGAACCTTTGACTGGAAGGTCCTGCCTGGCCGGTATGATATCCGGGCCACCGCCGATGATGCGAACCTGGTTATCGAAATCAATGAGCAAAATAATGAAATGGTAATCGCCTATCCCGCTCCTGACCTGACGATTGACACCCTGACCTGGAGCCCGGAGAAGCCGGTAATGGGAGATAAAATAACCCTGACCGCGCACGTCCAGAATATAGGCAGCCTCAGGTCAGAGGCTTCTCAGTTACACTTTTATGTCGACGCTAATGTTGCCGAGCGCCGGGATATTCCACCGCTTGACGCCGGCACAGGCGCGACTGAGACGTTTGAATGGGAGGCCACCAATGGCTCTCACGTCCTGAGCGTGCTGGCTGACGGCGAACGTGCCGTCCTTGAGGGAGTGGAAAATAACAATGAAGAAACAGCCAGCTTTTCGGTTCCGGCACCCGACCTGATAATTGAGTCAATCGCCTGGCCCGCGGGAGAACCTCCCACCGGCGACAATGTTACTTTCAAGGTTACCATCAGAAACCAGGGCGACGCCGAATCCGGGTATGCCTACGTGGGCTACTATGTTGACGGCGATTATCTGACCTCGGAGCAGATTAAATCATTGAAACCCAAGGCTAAAACAGAAACGCTTTTCAGCACCTTGATGTCTCAGACAGGGCCACACACCATAAGCGTGGTTATTGACGAAGGCAACAAGGTCCCGGAGAGCGATGAAACCAATAATGAAGAGTCGGTGAGCATTACCACGGAAAGTGTCGCTTCACCCCCCAACACCCATAAACCCGCGCCACCGCTATTGACGCCATCAACGGTGCCGCAAGCACCGGGAAAGAAAGGCCATAACTGGCTAATCTTTTTCGGCGCGGTTATCCTGATATTCTCCGCCACCCTGATTTTCTCGATGTACCGGGAGTTCCGCAGAAGGAATGAATAACCTCCGCCGCGGGTTGGTTCAAGCGGCCTTTCTCTTCTTAACGACCTGGTTCAATGCTGATGACGCCGCGCTCCGGATAAAGCCTTCATCGCTGCTCAGGCCAACAAATTGGAAACCCTGGGCAATGCGCTCATTGGCCGCCTCAGCGCTGCCAACATGGATGCCTCCGGCAACGCCATACTTCTTGCCTGCGGCCAGCGTCTTGCTTATCGCCGCCACGTGCCCCGGGTCCGTCTGGTCAAGCCCCGGTTTCAGCCCCATTGATATGGCGAGGTCAGACGGCCCGATAAAGAAAGCATCAACTCCCTTCACTGACAGGATTTCAGCAGCATGGTTCACGGCATCAATGTGTTCTATCTGCACAATCAGGGCAATCTCCTCATTGGCGTGCTCAAAGTAATCCGCCCCGCCATATAGCCGCGCCCGCGGTCCACCGTAGCTCCGGATGCCAAGAGGGGGATAACGGGCGGCCTGCACGGCCTGTACCGCCTCCTCACGGCTGTTCACCATAGGTATCACCAGCCCGTAAGCACCGGCGTCCAGGGCG
>VGOH01000184.1 GCA_016875955.1 Chloroflexota bacterium | reverse complement strand
CCCTCACCCCAATACAGCCAGGACACCACGCTGTTTCTGGTTACATTTGGTGCCCATTACTGCCTGTGGCGAAGCACTGACGACGGGCAAAAATGGGAAAGGTTATACTCCAGCAGTCTACCTGATATTGATACCATTGACCTGGTTGAGCCTTCCCCCGAATATAGCCAAGACAACCGGCTAGTTTTTCTGGCGGGCAACAGCAACGGACAGCCGGTGCTGTGGAAATCTGCCGATAACGGCGATAGTTATGTCAGGCATCCCGCCATTGACCCCGATGCCGGCACCTCGCTGCCGATTCATGCCTGGGCCGTGGTCGATGATGACACTCTTTTCATTGGCAGTTACGTTGGCGGTAATGCCAGCATATACCGCACTTTAAATGGTGGGTACACCTATGAAAGCGGGGCGATTATCGGCAGTCAGACCATAAACTCAATGGCACTATCACCCGATTATACCCAGGATGGCACGATACTTGTTGGCAACAGCAACGGCTGGGTGTACATCTCCAGTAATAATGGAGAAAGGTTCGAACCGTTGCCACCCGACGCCACAGCGCCACCGCTCAGCGGGTCGGTAGCCGTGGTCTTTGACCCGGATTTCAGCCGCAATCATATTGTCTACGCGGCTAACCCGGCCGCAGATAAGGGAGTTTACCGCTTTAAGGTGGGGACCAGTGAGGAATGGGAGCGCATTGATAGCACTTTGCCCAGCGGTGGCACCGTAAATCAGTTAATCGCCACTGCCAATGGCGCACTGTATGCCAGCAATAGCAAGGCTGACGGCGGCATGGAACGCTGTCTGGACCCCACTTACTCGTTAGGCCCCACTTTTCAGACGGTAACACGGGGACTCAGCGATGGTGCCACGCTGTCAGGCCTCTGGGGTCACGGCTCCCAGCTGTGGTCTATTGATGCCAATCAGACCCGATTGCTGACTTATTTTGACAGCCTTGCCCTGCCCGTCACCTTACTCTCACCAGCTGATAACGAGGGTGGCCTTGGCACGCTGATTAACCACACGGTCAGCAACGTTCATGTGGACTGGGAGGCAGAGAGCAGTGCTACCAAATATGAATGGCAGCTTGACGTTGATACCGACTTTTCCTCCGTTCCCACTGACTTTGAAGGCACTATTCAAGCCAGTACCGCAAGGTTACCGACGCTTGAGCCGGGAACGACATACTACTGGCGCGTGCGCGCCAAAGAGCCGGTGATAAGTCCCTGGTCGCCCAAGTGGTCGTTCACCACCTGCCTGGATACGGATACCGCCAGCATTACTCTGGAGAGCCCTGAATCAGGGGCAATGGGCGTGCCCACCAAACCGCTGTTCCAGTGGAGCGCCGTGCCGCAGGCCATAAGCTACGAACTCATTCTATCAAGCGATATCCAATTTTCCAACCTGGTCATTAACCGAACCGGTGATTTTTCGCTGCCGGCTACTGCCTGGCAGGTCAATATTGACCTCAATCCCGGCACCACCTACTACTGGAAGGTCAGGGCCATCAGCTCTGATACTAAAAGCGCCTGGAGCGCGGTTGGTTCTTTCACCACCGAACTGCCACCGCCGGTTGTTGTGCCGCCCACCGCACCACCGGCGGTAATGACTCCAGCGCCTGCTCCTGCGCCATCACCAACAGCACCGGCACCCCCGACTCCACCACAACCTTATCTGCCCACACCCCCTTCACCAGCCTCTATCCCAGAGACACCTGACTGGGTAATTTACCTCATTGGCGCCCTCCTGCTCGCCATCATCCTGCTCATTGTCACCATTATGATATTTGCCGTTAATCTCAGACGCAGCTGACACTTTAGGCCAGAGCAACCAATTGAATGCGTGATGCAGCCTTTGCCTGGACAGGCAATATAAGATAGAATATATGACAAATTAAAAGTATGAGGTTATAAATGGCAAGGTGCCCCAATTGCGGCCAGAAAACGACCGGTAGCGGCGAATATTGCCAGTATTGCCAATATCCAATACTGAAGGGCAGTGGTGCTCGACAGCGACGGGCGCAAATGCTTGCCCGGAAACAGGCCGAGCGTGAGGCAAAAGAAAAAGCCAAACAGGAAGCGGAACAGGCTAAAGAAAAGACCAGGCAGGAAGCCGAAAAGCTAGCCAAAAAGCAAGCTGAGGAACAAGAGAAAAGAGCGAAACAGCAGGCGGAGCGTGAGGCCAGGGAAAAAGCTAAGCAGGAAGCCAAAGAGGCTAAAGAAAAGGCCAAACGGGAAGCGGAAGAAGCCAAAAAGGCTCAGGAAGCCGAGGCAGCCAGGAAAGCTCAGGATGCGGAAAGATTAGCTAAAAAGCAGGCCGAGGAACAAGAGAAAAGAGCGAAACAGCAGGCGGAGCGTGAGGCCAGGGAAAAAGCCAGGCGGGAAGCCAAAGAGGCAAAAGAAAAGGCCAAACGGGAAGCGGAAGAAGCCAAAAAGGCTCAGGAAGCCGAGGTAGCCAGGAAAAGACAGGAAGCAGAACAGTTAGCCAAAAAGCAGACTGAGGCCGAGGCCAAGGAAAAAGCTAGACAAGAAGCCAAACTGGCTAAAGAAAAGGCCAGACAGGAAGCCGAAGAGGCCAGGAAAATCGAAGAGGAGCAGAAAAGGGCCGTAAAGCAGACTGAGGCCGAGGCCAGGGAAAAAGCGAGACAAGAAGCCAAACTAGCTAA
>VGOH01000183.1 GCA_016875955.1 Chloroflexota bacterium | reverse complement strand
GCCAACCTGCGTATTCCGCTGAAATCGGCCACCTGTCCGCTCCAAATCGGCCGCTTGTCCAGTCAAATCGGCCACCCCAAAGGGGGTGGGGAGTGGCGTCGGGATGGCCACAGTCTAACTCATTTTGTCATCATCAGCAAGTGCCTCCTTTTCCTCGTCTTTCGGTGCGCTGCTGTGTCTGGTGCGCATGGAATCACCGCTAAGCTCTATCCTGTAGGTGTTGTGTAGCAGCCGGTCACAGATGGCATCGGCGAGGGTAGGGTCGCCGATGTTGGGGTGCCAGTCACCGATGGGGCACTGGCTGGTGACGATGGTAGCTCCCAGCTGGTAGCGATCCTCCACCAGTTCCAGCAAGTCCCTTCGTTCCCATTCAGAGAGCGGAGTGAGGAGGAGATCATCGATAATCAGGAGTTGCACCCGGCTCAGCCTGGCCAGAGCCTTGAGATATGAGCCATCTCCCCGGGACTGCTGCAGGGTCTCAAAGAGGCGTGGCGCCCGCATATAGAGCACGGTATAGCCGGAGCGGGCGGCGGCGTTGCCCAGGGCGCAGGCGATAAAAGTCTTGCCTACACCGGTAGGGCCGCTGATGAGCACGTTTCGATGAGCGCCCACCCACCGGGAGCTGGACAGTTCCAGTAGCACCTGCCGGCTTAAGCCCCGCGAAGCTCTGTAGTCGATATCCTCCGGGGCGGCTTGCTGACGGAGCCTGGCTTTTTTGAGCAGCCGCCGCAGGCGCAGGTTATCGCGGTGGGTCTTCTCGTCCTGCACCAGCAGCCCGACGAATTCAGCATGAGAAAGAGATGCCTGTTTGGGGTCGGCCAGCCTTTTCTCCAGGCTCTCTACCATGCCATATAGTTTGAGCGAGTGAAGGATAGATATAGTCTGCTGATTAAGCATTGCCTTTTCTCCTTATCATCGGTAGTATTCTTTCCCCCGGATGTTCTGGTGTAATGGCAGACTCATCTGGCCGCCATTCTCCCGGTTATCATGGCGGTCCAGGCCGGCGGACAGGATAGACTTCATTGAGCGGTAAGAGCAGGCGTTATATTTGAGTGCCCTCTCCGCGGCTGCCTCGATCCTCTCCGGCTCGTAGTGTCGGCTCAGTTGGATAATCCCCATGCAGGCCTTGTAGGCTTGCTCCGGATAGGTACGTCCGGCCAGGACCTTTTCCACCAGCCGTGCTGTAGCCGTTCCTGTTTTACCGGCCCAGCTGATAAAGCGAGAGGGGTTCCATTCGGCATAAGCCCGGTGCTCCGGAGGCATATGCTCCTTAAGCGTGGTATAGCCGCCCTTGACGTAGGACCGGGCGTGGGCGGCCACCCGCTCCCCCTTGTGGAAGGCTTCGATAGTGGTCGCGGTCAGCCGTATGTCCAGCCTCTCATGAAGCAGTTTGTAGGGTACGCTATAGGAATGCTCCCCCACCTCGACATGGTAGTTGAAACCCACCTTAGCCTTGAGCCATTCGGCGTACTCGTAGGGCCTGGCGGGTAATGGCAGGGCATTGGGGCGTTCCATCGCCTCAAACAGCTCCCTTCGGGACTTCTTCAGGCGCCGCATCCGGCGGGTGTTCAGCCTTTCCAGGCACTCCCGGATAGCGGCGTTGAGCTCCGCCAGGCTGTAAAAGGTACGGTGCCGTAATACCGCCAGTATCCACCTTTTGGCAATGAGCACACCCACTTCCACTTTGGCCTTATCCCTGGGCTTCCGGGGACGCACCGGCAGCACGGCGCAGCCGTAATGCTGGGCCATATCGGCATAGGTGGGATTCAACTCTGGCTCGTACTTGCAGGCCTTGCTGACGCCACTCTTAAGATTGTCCGGCACCAGCACCCTGGGGACACATTGAAAATACTCCAGCGCCCGCCGGTGGGCACCGATCCACTCCGCCAGGGTCTGGGACAGGGTCGCCTCGGCATAGGTGTAGTTAGAAGCGCCCCAGACGACCAGGAATAGCTGGGTGAGGATAAGCTCGCCGGTGAGCGGGTCGACGATAGACAGGCCGTCGGAGAAATCGATGAAGGCCTTTTCCCCATACCGGTGCTCCTGGCGCATGTAATAATCGAGTTTGCCTTTCCAGCGCCGGTAAAGGTCGCAGAACTGGGAGTACTGGTAGCCGTCAGGATGCTCTTCCTTGTACTCCAGCCATAGCTGAATCAGGGTCAGATTGAATCTGCGGTAGGTACGCAGTTCATGGTAGATATGCTCGTAGTCTGGCTCCGGACGCTTTACCGAACTGGGAATGGGTTTTATGGGGAAGAGCCTTTCCTCAATCTCGGTATCGGTCAGCCTTGCCGCTTCCGACCAGCTTAACCCGGCTGCCTGAGCCTTCATGAGATAGCTGGCTACTGTGCTCCGGGCAACCCGGCAGCTCCGAGCTATCTCTCTGGCGCTTAAACCGCATTCATACTTTAAGCGTAGTACCTCTTTGATTTTGCGCATGGGTAACCTCCAGTTAGCCATAAAACCACCTCCTTCTTGGGCGATTTTATGGCACTCTCGTTACCCAGCGCCGCTCCTTACCTTATCCCAGGGGTGGCCGGTTTGCTCCGCAAGGGTGGCCGATTTCCCTCGGAATGGTGGCCGGTTTGCGTCGGAACGCCGGCCGATTTGCTCTGGAATATGCATCTGCGCAATAGGATCGCTTATCCACTGGTTGGTATCCTGATAGTAAT
>VGOH01000182.1 GCA_016875955.1 Chloroflexota bacterium | reverse complement strand
GATATCCCTATATCCCGGTCGAGCACGGGGCATGGATGTGGGATACACCCACTGACCTGCGGGGCAAAGGCACCGGTGCCAAAGGAGTCAGGAAGCGCTAAATCGCGTTTCAGCGGAATATTATTTGGCCCAGCCGGGCGTCCCGTATGGTTATGGCTCCCTCAGGGCACATTTCCTGGCAGCAGAAACAGCGGATGCAGCGATTGTAATTGAAGGTCGGGTGTCCCGATTTATCACCGGAGTGCCAGTCAATGGCCTTGGGGTCAGCCGAGCAGACCTTGGCGCACGTGCCGCAATTGGTACAGAGCGCTTCATCCATGACCGGCTTCGGGCACAGCTGATTCCTGAGGAAGGTTCTTATCATGCCGGTCCTGGCCGGAACCGGCGGTCGGCGCACCACGTTGAAATCTTCGGCCACGAATGAACCAAGCCCGTCGCCCACCAGTTCAATATTTTCGCGGTGATATGTGCCCAGGCCGGACTTTTCCCCCGGTGCCGATGTCGGCACGAACTCCGGATTGAGGTCAATGATGCGGCAGGCAGTGGCGTCCAGCGCAACCGGGTCGGTGGAGAAAAGCAGGACGCCCAGTTTTTTCGGGTTGCCATTGCGCGGGCCATTCCCTTCCATGGCCATGATGCCGTCCATGATGTAAAGTCGGGGCCTGAGCAGTGTGGTCAGGTCCACGAGCATGGTGCTGAACTCGTACGGGTCAGCCAGCTTGAGGTGGAACTGGCTTTTGCGCATGCCGGGCACGCACCCGAACTGGTTTTTGATGGCCCCGGTAAACCTGGTCAGTCCGTGTGTCTTAAGTTTAGACAGGCTTATCATGCCATCCGCGTCCAGGACGCCATTGGCAATGACGAAACTCCGGTTCAGGAGGGCGCCGGTGTGAGTAACCTCCCGGCCCCGGTCAAAGTCGGCCATCGCCATGCCGAGCTCATCGGCCACAGCCTTAAGTCCGGCTCCCTTCATGTTGCGCTGGCAACCGCCAAACCCGGGGGAATCGCCATAAAGAGCCGTAACTGCTGCTTTCTGCAGCTTCCTGCCCGCAGCTTTCAGTACTGAGGGATGCGTACTTATGCACCGTCGCGGCTCCATGCCGAAGAGCACATTCGGTTTAAGTACCACCCTCTCCCCCGGTTTGACAAAACCCGGCATACCCCCTACCAGGTCAATGCCGGCGCTGATGGCTTCATATACCTGCGCCTCATCATAGGTATCACAGCCGATTATGGCCACTTTTGATTTATTCATGGTTCCGTACAAATTTGCCTAATCTGTGGCCAGATACCAGTGACACAGCATTGTTTTATGAAGTATCGGCCTTGGAAATGATAATCGGTTCATCCGTGCGCAGGTAGTAAGTTATGGACTCGGTTCTTCGGATTTGGTAATTGACAGGCTTTCCAGGTTCTTCAGGATTTCCGCAAAAGACGCCGCGCTGGTATTGATGACCTCTTGGTATTCCTGCACGAGGCTATTCATTTCCTGAATAACTTTATCGTTATTTTCGATGGCGGCGGCTACTTCCTCGCTGATGCTTTCCATGCGTCCGTTTATTATCTGCGCATGCTCGTTAATCGCCTCTGACTGCTGTGCCACTACCGCGGTCAGCTCGTTGACATTCTGGTGCAGCACTGACATCTCCTGTTCGGTGGCGTTATGGTAGCTGCTGATAAAAAAATAGCCGGCGAGAAAACCGCCGACCAGGACCGTAGTTAATATTATATTCCAGACAAGCAATCCTTTATGCATTATAACTCTCCTCGTGCCGGGCTGAAACAGAGGCCAGTCTTTATTGTTCCAGTTTATATCCTTCTGATTGCGTAATAAAGCCCCTGACTCCTTTCTAACTATTATAAGCCATTAACTTAAATATAAAAAACTATTCCCGGGTGCTTAGCCCGGGAATAGTCAATTTAGCCAGTTCCAGGAAGTTATATTATGCGCTGTGGAAGCCGAAGTACCAGATAATTATACCAGCGACGATGGCAGTTACCACCAGCGAGATGATTATGGCCATCCAGGGTGTCGGTGCCGGAACCGGGGCCGGTGCCGCCGGGACTGCCGGCGCGGTGGGTGCCGGAGCGGGCGCTGGCACGGTGACTGGAGTTACTGTAGGCGTTACCACTACCGGTTTGAGTACAGTCTCTTTTACGGTAAGGGTCGCGGTCTGCCCATCGAGTTCAAGCTTGTAGTCGCCTGCCTTGCCCTGTACGGTGGTGAAGCTCACACTCGTGGATTCACCGCCGGCAAGGGTGACTCTCTTGCTGGCGGCTACTACGCCGTTTATCTTGAGCGTTACGGTATATGTGCCGGCGACATCTCCGGTGTTGGCCACCTTCGCGCTGATTTCTGCTTTCTCGGCTATGCTAATGGCGGCTGAGGGGACTGTCAGGCCGCTGACGATGAATTTCGCCGGAGCTATATGTGCCATGACGCTGTAATAGGTGAAGTGGCTTATCTTGGCGGAGATGGTATTGGTCTTGGGGTCAATGATTATGTCTGAGGCACCAAGCATCACCCACTCCTCCGCATCAGTGTCATAGTAACCGATGGTGAGGTTCTCCGGGCCAATGCCGGCCGGTATCCAGTTCGGGTTGTAAGTAAAAGTGATGATGATTGGCGGGTCGAAAGTCGCGCCATCCGGTTCCAGGTCATAGTTCAGGCCGATAAAGCCGTA
>VGOH01000181.1 GCA_016875955.1 Chloroflexota bacterium | reverse complement strand
GTCTATGAATTTACCTAACTCTTTAAGTTCTACAACCATGATATTGTTAGGGGACACCCAAATGCCGCCAGGGAGGGACACCTCAAAATCCGCCATTTAAGGTAGGTAGCCTATGGCATACTCCATCAAAAAGGGATGGAGGTGCCAATGGTAAACGACCTTAAAATGGCAGACAGACAAAGAATACTGGCATTACTGGAGTTAGACTGGAGCTACCGGCGAATCCAGCGTGAGACTGGAATAGACCGGGAGACGGTTGCTCGCTACGACCCCCGGCGGGAGTCAAAACCCGCCAAAGTGTCCATCGGCCCTACGGCAAATTCCGCCAAGGTGTCCACCGGCTCACAAAGTGTCTGTGAGCCATACCGCCGCATCATCGAAGCCTCTGTAGCCAAAGGGCTGAGCGCCCAGCGCATCTGGCAGGACCTTAAGGAAGACTACCATTTCAACCACGGGTATGCCTCGGTCAAGCGTTTCGTCCGCAAAATAAGGCGCCATCGCCCCGAGGTGGCCGCCGTCATGGAGCATCCGCCGGGCGAGGAGGCTCAAATTGACTTTTTCCAGGGGCCGGTCACGCTTGACCCCCAGAGTGGACGGTGGCGCCGCCCGTGGATATTGCGGATGACATTGTCGTGCTGCGGCCACAGCTACGAGCAGCCTCTATGGCGGCAGGAGCAGGTGCCCTTCATGCGCGCCCAGGAGAATGCCTTCCTTGATTGGGGCGGGGTGCCCCGGGTCGTACGACTCGATAACCTTAAGGCAGGGGTGGCGCGGGCCTGTCTCTATGACCCCGACATCAGCGAGCTATACGCTGCCTTTGCCAAACACTGGGGATTTGTGCCTCTTCCCTGTAGACCACGTCATCCCCAGGAACAGGGCATCGTCGAGCGCGGTGGTAACTATCTCAAGGATAATGCCCTCAAGGGGCGGAAATTTGACAGTCTGGAGGAACTGGACGCCTTTCTCAAGCACTGGAACCGCACTGTAGCCCGGGTGCGTATCCATGGCAGGACACGCAAGCAAGTTTACACCCATTTCCTGGAAGTGGAGAGGCCAGCGCTCAAGCCCGTACCTTTGGAGCGCTTCAGCTTCTTTGAGGTGGGCACCCGCACCGTGCATCCGGATGGCTACGTGGAGGTGGACCGTGCTTTCTACTCGGTACCCAACCGGTTGCTGGGTGAGGAGGTGCGGGTCTACTGGGATGAGCGCCTGGTCAGGATCTATCACAATGGGCAGTGTGTCGGCGTTTACACCAGGGCTCCTGTCGGCACCTTCCGTTCCCTGGACGAGCATCGCCCGGCCCATAAACCAGCTCGCCAGCAAGCCTATCAGGAAAACCTGCTGGCCAAAGCGGAGCACATTGGTGAACGGGCTCTCAGCTGGGCTAAGGGGGCCATTGAGGAGAGGGATGTCCGGGCTTACCGGCTCCTTCAGGGCATGATTTCTCTAACCCGCAAGCATCCCAAAGAGAGGGTGGACTGGGCTTGCGGAATTGCCCTGGAACGCAGATTATTCCGCCATAAGCCGCTGCGCCGCCTGGTAGAGCAGGCTGCTGCCCGAGCCCCAACTCAGCTGCCTCTCATCCAGTCCCACAACATTATCCGTGAGCTATCTGAATACGTAAAGGAGGTAAAAGTATGAATCCAGAGCTTGACCGTAAGTTGCGTTACCTGAGACTGTCCGGAATGGCGGCCGCTCTGCCGGCACGCAACCAGGAGGCCATTCACCACCACCTGGCCTATCCAGAGTTCCTGGAACTACTGGTGGAGGATGAGCTGGCCACCCGCCGGGACAGGCTCTTTGCCCGCCGTCTCAAACAGGCCGGCATCATGGAGGTGAAGACCCTTGACGCGTTTAACTGGTCATTTAGCCCTCAGGTGCCCAAAGCTCTCATTCTTGACCTGGCCACCGCCCGCTTCGTGAGAGAGCATGGCGGGGTCTTGCTTCTCGGACCGCCCGGCACCGGCAAGAGCCACATCGCCATTGCCCTCACCGTGGCCGCCATCCATGCAGGTCACACCGCCCTCTACCGCTCGGCTTTCGACCTCGCCCAGGACATGGCCGAGGCTGAAGCTACCGGCACCCGTAAAGAACTGATTGATAATCTCTGCAGGGTAGACCTGCTGGTGCTGGAGGACCTGGGGATGAAGAGGCTGCAGCCCACGGCGGCGGAAGACCTGCTCGAAATCGTGGTACGCCGCTACGAGAAGGGCTCGATTATCATGACCACCAACCGCCCCCTGGAAGACTGGGGACAGGTGCTGGGAGATACCGCGGCAGCCGGGGCTATCCTGGACCGCTTCTTACACCATGCCGAGGTCATCAGACTGCAAGGGAGGAGCTACCGAATGTACAACCGAAGGGAACTGCTTAGCAAACAGGCAGAGGAACCATTGACGGGACAGACCAAATGAAGTATCTTTTGACTACCTACCAGTGGCGGATTTTAACCCGTCCCCAAGTGGCGGCATTTGACTGTCCGGTGACAGGAGTGGCCCAAGATTTGGAGAAAGTTCATGAAAGCCAAACCGACGAAGGAGATGATTAGAGCATTCGCTAGGCTTAACGATATTCCAAACAAAATCTCGGGCCTATAAACATGTTAAGCCAAAGAGCAAGGATGGTGAGATGCTAACGAATATGCCCACTCAGCTGAAAAACCGCCTCGCTCTATTCTAGTGACGATAAGCGAT
>VGOH01000180.1 GCA_016875955.1 Chloroflexota bacterium | reverse complement strand
TGAATGATAATGAAACCAGGTGTTTTAGAAAATATACAGATATTATAAAAAACAACGGGTTAGAAGCTCTTACAATAAAAGAGCGTTACCACATGGGTGCGTATTCCAGACCAAATCGGCCGGCGTTCCGGAGTAAATCGGCCACCGTTCCGGAGCAAATCGGCCACCCCCTGGGGTAAGGTAAGGAGGGGCGCTGGGTAACGAGAGTGCCATAAAATCACCAAAAAGGGGGTGATTTTATGGCCAACCGGAGGTTACCCATGCGCAAAATCAAAGAAGTCCTGCGCCTGAAGTATGAGTGTGGCTTAAGCGCCAGAGAGATAGCTTGCAGCTGCTCAATTGCCCGGAGCACGGTAGCTGACTATCTCATGAAGGCTCAGGCAGCCGGTCTAACCTGGCCACAAGCATCTACATTGACCGATACCCAGATTGAGGAAAGGCTCTTCCCCGCCAAACCCGTTCCCAGTTCTGTCAAACGCCCGGAACCGGACTACCAATACATCTACAACGAGCTGCGTAAATATCGCAAGTTCAATCTGACCCTGATTCAGCTGTGGCTGGAGTACAAGGAAGAGCATCCCGACGGCTACCAGTATTCCCAGTTCTGTGACTGCTATCGGCGCTGGAAAGGTAAGCTCGACTATTACATGCGCCAGGAGCATCGGTATGGTGAGAAGGTCTTCATCGATTTTTCCGACGGCCTGTCCATCGTCGACCCACTCACCGGCGAGCTTACCCTGACGCAGCTATTCCTGACCGTATGGGGCGCTTCAAATTACACCTATGCCGAGCCGACCCTATCCCAGACATTGCCGGAGTGGATTGGGGCCCACCGGCGGGCACTGGAGTATTTCGGGTGCGTCCCGAGGGCGCTGGTGCCGGACAATCTCAAGAGCGGTGTCAGCAAAGCCTGCAAATACGAGCCTGAGCTCAATCCCACCTACGCCGATATGGCCGAGCATTACGGCTGTGCGGTCATACCGGCGAGACCGCGGAAGGCAAGGGACAAGGCTAAGGTGGAGGTGGGGGTGCTCATTGCCAAAAGATGGATACTGTCGGTACTGAGAAAGCGCACCTTTTACAGCCTGGCTGAGCTCAACGACGCTATTCGGGAGTGCCTGGAGCGTCTGAACACCCGTCCCATGCGGCGACTCGGGAAATCACGCCGGGAGCTGTTTGAGGCGATGGAACGCCCCAACGCCCTGCCCTTACCGGCCAGGCCCTACGAGTATGCCGAATGGCTTAAAGCCCGGGTAGGCTTCAACTACCACGTCGATGTCGACGACCATTCCTACAGTGTTCCTTACAAGCTGCTTCATGAGAAGCTGGACATACGGCTGACCACGACCACTATCGAAGCCTTCCGCAAGGGCGAGCGGGTGGCGGCACATGCCCGTTCCTACATCAAGGGTGGCTATACTACGCTCCCGGAGCATATGCCTCCGGAGCACCGGGCCTATGCCGAGTGGAGCCCCAGCCGCCTCATCAACTGGGCCACTAAAACCGGACCGGCTACGGCACAACTGGTGGAAAAGGTCATGGCTGGCCGTCCCTATCCAGAGCAGGCCTACAAGGCGTGCATGGGGATTATCCACCTGGACCGGCATTACCTGCCGGAGAGGGTGGAGGCAGCCGCGGCCAGGGCGCTCAAATACAATGCCTGCTCTTACCGCTCGATGAAAGCCATCCTGGCCGCCGGCCTCGACCGACAGGATGAGCGGGACAATGGCGGCCAGATGGGCCTGCCGTTACACCAGAACATCCGGGGAAAAGAATACTACCAATGATAAGGAGAAGGAGAAGAGACAATGCTCAATCAACAGACCATATCAATCCTTCACTCGCTCAAGCTATATGGCATGGCGGAGAGCTTTGAGAGAAGGCTAGCCGACCCGAAACAGGCTTCGCTCTCCCATGCTGAATTCGTCGGGCTTCTGGTGCAGGATGAAAGGACCCACCGCGATAACCTGCGCCTGCGGCGACTACTCAAAAAAGCCAGGCTCCGCCAGGAGGCTGCCCCGGAGGATATTGACTATAGGGCTTCCCGGGGACTTAACCGGCAGGTACTGCTGGAGCTGGCCGGCTCACACTGGGTGGCCGCTCATCGCAACGTGCTCATCAGTGGGCCCACCGGTGTAGGCAAAACTTTTATCGCCTGTGCCCTGGGCAACGCCGCCGCTCGCTCCGGGTATACCGTGCTCTATCTGCGGGCGCCCCGGCTGTTTGAGACCCTGCAGCAGTCCCGCGGAGACGGCTCCCACCTTAAGGTACTGGCCAAACTGGCCAGGGTGCAGCTTCTCATTATCGACGATTTCCTGCTTACCAGGCCAGCGGAGGCAGAGCAAAAAGACCTGCTGGAGGTGGTCGAAGACCGCTATCAATTGGGAGCTACCGTCATAGCCAGCCAGTGCCCTATCGGCGACTGGCATCCTAACCTCGGCGACCCCACCCTGGCCGATGCCATCTGTGACCGCCTGCTCCACCATGCCTACAGAATAGAGCTGAGAGGTGATTCCATGCGCACCCGCCCCGCCAGCACATCGCAGAATGAGAGAAAGGAGGCACTTGTTAATGATGACAAAAATGAGTTAGACTAAGGCTACCCGGCGCCACTCCCCAGGTCCTTATCCGGGGTGGCCGAATTGGCCCGGACAAGCGGCCGATTTAGAGCGGACAGGTGGCCGATTTCAGCGGAATCCGCATCTGGAT
>VGOH01000179.1 GCA_016875955.1 Chloroflexota bacterium | reverse complement strand
CGCTGATTTGGCCGACCAACCAATGGTGAATGCCAGCGCGGCAGTCATGGACGAGGTCAGAAAAATCTATCAGCGTCTGATGAACGTAAAAGAAACGGTCCCATCAAAATAGAGTTTCAATAAAAATATAAAACAGGAGGTCCCCGTGGCGTACGACGCAACCAAAATGAAGGACTGGCAGATTGCCGAAGCCGCCGAAGCAAACATGCCATCGCCGGAGGAATGGCGCAAGCGGATAGGGCTGAAAAAGGATGAAATCCTTCCCTATGGCAGAATCTCAAAACTAGATTTCCTGAAGATTATCAACCGCCTTAAGGACAAACCTGATGGCAAGTATATTGAGGTTACGGCGATAACTCCGACCCCGCTCGGCGAGGGCAAAAGCACCACTACCGTCGGGCTGATAGAAGGTATGGGGAAGAGGGGTTGGAGCGTCGGCGGCTGTATCCGCCAGCCTTCGGGCGGGCCTACCATGAACATCAAGGGCACCGCGGCCGGCGGGGGCAATGCCCTGCTCATTCCCATGACCGAGTTCTCCATGGGCCTCACCGGCGACATCAACGACATCACCAACGCCCACAACCTGGCCATGGTCGCCCTGACCGCCCGGATGCAGCATGAGCGCAATTATGATGACGAGCAGCTGCAGCGCCTTACCAAAATGCGCCGGCTGGACATTGACCCCACCCGGGTGGAGATGGGCTGGGTCATGGACTTCTGCGCCCAGAGCCTGCGCAGCATCGTCATCGGCCTCGGCGGTCGCATGGACGGCTACACCATGCCGTCCCGATTCGGCATCAGCGTCAGCTCAGAGCTTATGGCCATCCTCTCCATTGTCAAAGACCTGGCTGACCTGCGCAAACGGCTGGCCGAAATAACCGTGGCCTATGATAAGAAGGGCAACCCCATTACCACCGGCGATTTAGAAGTGGGTGGCGCCATGACCGCCTACATGCGCAACACCATCAACCCCACTCTGTGCTCCACCGTTGAGTATCAGCCATTGATGGTGCATGCCGGCCCCTTCGCCAATATCGCCGTGGGGCAGTCTTCCATCATCGCCGACCGCGTTGGCCTCAAGTTGTTTGATTACCACGTTACCGAGAGCGGCTTCGCCGCGGACATCGGCTTTGAAAAATTCTGGAACGTGAAGTGCCGCTACAGCGGCCTGAAACCGCACGTATCCGTGCTCACCACCACTATCCGCGCTTTAAAGATGCACGGCGGCGGCCCCAAGGTGGTGGCCGGGCTGGCCCTGCCTGAGGCCTACACCAAAGAGGACGTCAAGCTGCTGGAGAAAGGCCTGCCCAATATGCTCCACCATATCAATACCATCCGGACCTCCGGCATCAACCCGGTGGTCTGCATCAACTCCTTCCACACTGACACCAAGGAAGAGGTCGCCGTGGTGAAGAAGGCGGCCGAAGACGCCGGAGCACGCTGCGCTGTGGCCTCTCACTGGGCCAATGGCGGCGATGGCGCGCTGGAACTGGCGGACGCAGTCAAGGAAGCCTGCGAGGAACAGAACGATTTCCAGTTCCTCTATCCCATGGAAATGAAGCTGAGGGAGCGGGTGTCCAAAATTGCCAAGGTGGTCTATGGGGCTGACGGCGTTTCCTGGACGCCGGACGCTGAGGCCAAGGCCAAGCAATTTGAGTCCGATGCCAAATTTAACGAATACGCCACGATGATGGTGAAAACTCACCTGTCCCTCACCCATGACCCCTCCGTGAAAGGCGTGCCCAAGGGCTGGACGCTGCCCATCCGCGATGTCCTTATTTACTCTGGAGCCAAGTTCCTCTGCCCCTGCGCCGGGACCATAAGCCTGATGCCCGGTACCAGCTCCGACCCGGCCTTCCGCAGGGTAGATGTGGAAGTCAATACCGGCAAAGTCCAGGGACTTTTTTAAACCAATTACACAAAATATATTAAGGTAAATGGCGAGGACAGCAGGAAAGAAAAAGTACAAGGTCCACTTCGACCCGGACAACGTGGAAATCGTGGTGGAGCAGGGGGAGAACCTGTTGCAGGCGGCCATTGCCGCCGGGGTACGTATTTATGCCTCCTGTGGCGGCGCTGGCACCTGTGGCACCTGCAAAGTCCAGATTGAAAAAGGCGATGTCGCCACCACCAGAACCGATAAAATCTCCGACGAGGAATTCAGCAAAGGTGTCAGACAGGCCTGCCAGAGCCAAGTTCTCTCCGACCTTGCCGTATACGTTCCGGTTGAATCAAGGCTGGAAAAAGCGGTCCTGGCCCGGGAACAGAAGCAGGTGTCCGCAGCCCTGGCCACCGGCTGGCGGTTCGTGCCCCCTCTGAGCAAGTACTTCGTGGAACTGCCGCCCCCCACCATTGATGACAATACCAGCGACCTGACCCGGTTGCTGCGGGGCCTCAAGCAGCGTTACCGTTTGAGCAACCTGTCCATTGACTTCCATGTGGTACAGAAGCTGGCCAGGACGCTGCGCGACGGCAAATGGCAGGCAACGGTAACGACCCTGGTCACCGCGGCCAAGCCGAGGGCTGGAGACAGACGCCGGCCGCGGGTGATAAATATTGAGGCCAGGGACACCAGAGACAGACATTATTCGCTGGCTTTTGACATCGGCACCACCACCGTCTGCGGCCAGATGCTGGATTTAAACCGCGGCCGTGTCCTCGCCGAGAGCATGGCCTACAATGGCCAGATAAGCTACGGACAAGATGTCATCACTCGCATTGCCTACTG
>VGOH01000178.1 GCA_016875955.1 Chloroflexota bacterium | reverse complement strand
TAGCCCCTATTGTTTTTGCGTATGTTAATAAAGCTAGCAATTTACGCCTATTTCAAGCTAAAATGAGAGTAATAATTTTACTCTCAGGAGGCAAATAAGATGTTACGCCCCAAGTCACCACAAACATCATTCTTTGCGTTTCTCGGAGGAAATCGGCCGGGCTTTCGGAGCAAACCGGCCGGCCTTTCGGAGTAAAGTAGGCCACTGTTTCGGAGCAAATCGGCCACCCTGTTGGTGAGGGGCGCTGGACAACTCGAGGGCATAGAATCACCGTGGGAGGTGGTTCATGCCAAACAGGAGATTGTCCATGCGCAAGATTAAAGAAGTCCTACGTTTAAAATATGACTGCGGTATTAGCGAGCGGGAGATATCGCGGAGCTGCTCAATATCCCGGAGCACGGTAGCTGATTACATCAGGAGAGCGACAGCCGCCGGGCTAACCTGGAGCGAAGCATTAGCACTCACTCAGACTCAGCTTGAAGAGCGCCTATTCCACAGCGAGCATATACCCAGCTCGGTACAGCGTCCGCCGCCGGACTGCGAATATATCTATAACCAGCTGCGCACCTACCGGAAGTTCAATCTGACCTTAAGCCAGTTGTGGCTGGAGTACAAAGAAAAACACCCTGATGGTTACCAGTACACCCAGTTCTGCGAGCACTACTGGCGGTGGCGGAAAAAGCTCGATTATTGCATGCGCCAGGAGCACCGCGGCGGTGAAAAGCTATTCATCGATTATTCTGATGGCCTGTCTATCGTTGACGTACTGACCGGCGAACTCGTACTGACCCAGCTATTCCTGGCCGTCTGGGGTGCTTCCAACTACACCTATGCCGAAGCTACTCTGTCTCAGACATTAGCGGACTGGATTGGCTCTCACGGACGTGCCTTCGCCTACTTCGGTTGTGCATCCCGCGTCCTGGTCCCGGATAATCTCAAAAGCGGCGTTAGTAAAGCCTGTAAGTACGAGCCGGATTTGAATCCAACCTATGCGGATATGGCCGAGCACTACGGCTGCGCCGTGCTGCCGGCGCGTCCTCGGAAACCCAAGGACAAGGCGCCCGTGGAAAACGGCGTGCTCATTGCCAAAAGATGGATATTGGCGGTATTACGCCACCGCACTTTCTACAGTCTGGCCGAACTCAACGCTGCTATCCGCGAGTGCCTGGAGCGTCTCAATACCCGTCCCCTGCGCCAGGCCAAGAAGTCCCGTCGTGAGCTTTTCGAAGCCGTGGACCGGCCCAATGCCCTGCCACTGCCCCCAAGACCGTACGAATACTCCGAATGGTACAAGGCCAGGGTGCAACTGAATTACCACATCGAGGTGGACCGCCATTACTACAGCGTGCCGTACCAGCTTTTACACGAGAGAGTGGACATCAGGCTGACCGCCACCATGGTAGAGGTCCTTCATAAAGGAGAGCGTGTCGCCGCCCACGCCCGGTCTCATGTTAAAGGCGGCTATACCACTTTACCGGAACACATGCCGCCGTCCCACCGCTATTACGCGGAATGGAATCCCGCCCGATTTATCCAGTGGGCTGGTAAGACCGGCGAGGCTACTGCCCGGCTGGTAGAAACCATACTGACCACGCGACCTTATCCGGAGCAGGGCTTCAGAGCATGCTTGGGCATTATTAACCTGACGCGTGATTATGAGCCGGCGCGTGTCGAAGCCGCCGCTATCCGGGCCCTAAAATTTAAGACCTGCTCTTACCGGTCGATGAAGGCCATCCTGTCCGCCGGACTCGACCGGCAGCCGGATGGCAGTAATCAACCGGGGCTGCCAGGGCTGCTGCCCCATCAGAACATAAGAGGACAGGAATATTATCAGTGAAAGGAGAAAGAACTGTGCTTAATCAACAAACGATGTCTATGCTGCACTCATTGAAGCTATTCGGCATGGCGAGGAGCTTCGAAGAGAGGCTCGCTGACCCCAAACAGGCCGAGCTTTCCCATGCCGAATTCGTGGGACTGCTGGTACAGGATGAAAAGATACACCGTGATAACCTGAGGCTCCGCCGGCTGCTCAGGAAGGCCAAGCTCCGCCAGGAAGCCGCCCTGGAGGATGTCGACTACGGGGTGTCCCGGGGACTCAGCCAGCAAGTGATCCTGGAGCTGGCTAATCCCCAGTGGATAACTGCCTGCCGCAACGTGTTAATCAGCGGTCCTACCGGCGTCGGTAAATCATTTATCGCCTGTGCCCTGGGCAATGCCGCCGCCCGCGCTGGCTACACCGTGCTCTACATGCGGGCGCCCCGGCTGTTTGAGACACTGCAGCAGTCACGCGGAGACGGCACTCATCTCAAGGCCCTCGCCAGGCTAAGCCGGGTGCAGCTCTTAATTATCGACGATTTCTTACTTACCCCACTCTCCGACAGCGAACGGAGAGACTTATTGGAGGTAGTCGAGGACCGCTATCAGGCAAGAGCCACCACTATCGCCAGCCAGTGCCCCATTAAAGACTGGCATCCTAACATCGGCGACCCCACCCTGGCCGATGCCATCATGGACCGGCTGTTGCATAACGCCTACAAGGTCGAGATGAGAGGTGATTCCATGCGTACCCGGAGAACGGGCGCGAAAACTGAACGGAAGGAGGTGATTGAAAGTGGCAGTAAACTGAGTTAAACTAACCTTAGTCCGGCGCCGCTACCGGGGTGGCCGATTTCACCGAACACCCGGCCGGTTTCAGTCCGAACAAGCGGCCGATTTCACCGAAATCCGCAGCCTG
>VGOH01000177.1 GCA_016875955.1 Chloroflexota bacterium | reverse complement strand
GAACATCAGCGGAAGGGCATTGCCAGCGAGCTGCTTGACCGAATCATGCGCCTGGTAAAGACGCCCAGGCTGCTGGTGGGGACCTGGGCTGACGCCAGCTGGGCGATTTCTTTCTACCAGAAACACGGCTTTCGCCTGCTGCCTGACAAAGACCGGCTGCTGCAAAAATACTGGGACATTTCCCGGCGCCAGATTGAAAAGTCCGTGGTGCTGGGCATAGATACTCTAACGGCGTAAAGGGGTCAAGATGGATGTTAAATTTCTTAATCGGCTGCTCCAGGCAACGATAATCACCCTTACCCTGGCGGCAGTATGCCAGGAGCTGGAGAAGCCTGAGGCAGAGCGGCTCTGGTGTGGGAAAATCGCCGGCTTTGTCCCGTATGACCTCAGGCTACCCACTTTGGAGCGCCTCAAGGAAACATACTGGAATCCTTACCACAGCCGGATTATCGTCCCGGAAGCACTGGGCGTAGGCTGGGCCATCAACTTTTACGCCCTGCTTGAGCGTCTGAGGCTTATCGGGCAGGGCTTTTCTGAGGAAGACTTCCTGATGCCCGGCAAGCGCATGAAGGAAGTCCTGACTCACGCGCTTGAAGCTGAGTAATCATCCTTCATAAGACCAGCAGTTAATAAACGGAGGAGGGTAACCATGCCAGCTGGTATGAAGCCTGAGGAAGCGGGCAAATTCATTCAGGAAGAAGTCGCGGCTTTCGCGCGCACCAGTCGGTTAAACCGTATGCCTGATTCGGGTGACGATTTTATTTTTGACCAGCCGCTGGTACAGTTCGCCGATGGCGATGACCCTATCTTCAGCGAATACAAGACGATAATTGACTCAGCCCATCTTAAGCCACGCGAAGCTCTAGCCAGAACTTATGAGAAAAGCCCCGGGGACTTGCCGGCACGTTTGTTCGTCATCAGCTGGATACTGCCCATCACCGCCAAAACGCGGGAGTCAAACCGACCGCAAAAGACTGTGCCATCACGGCTCTGGGCGTACACCCGCTGGTATGGAGAAAAATTCAACGGAGCGCTGCGGGAGCATGTCGTCAAAATAATCACGGAGAGAGGCTACCTGGCCACGGCCCCGTTTCTGCAGCCCTATTTCAAGCAGATGGAAAAGGATAATGGCCCGTCTTCCAACTGGTCGGAACGGCACATTGCCTACGCCGCCGGCCTGGGCACTTTCAGCCTTTCCGACGGCTTCATCACCGAGCGCGGCATCGCTCACCGCTGTGGCAGCGTGGTCACCGACATGCCCCTCCCCATCAGCCCCCGGACCGCCCGGACGCCGTATTCAAACTGTCTATTTTATGTCAATAAAAAGTGCCGGGCCTGTATCCCCCGCTGTCCTGCCGGCGCTATCACGGAACAGGGCCACGACAAGAAGAAATGCCGCGAATATATGCATGATACCATCGGCTACATCAACCAGAAATATAGCGTTGATGTGCAGGGCTGTGGCCTGTGCCAGACCAGAGTCCCCTGCGAGTTCAGAAACCCGGCGAAGAAATTACAAGCCTGACCAATCTCCCCACACCCCATCCCTATAAATGCTCTCCACCTTTACAGGTATCAGTTGATTGGCCAAATCCTTACTGCTTCTGGCGTAGACCCTGATGTAATTGTCCGTGTAGCCTGACCAGACGCCCCCAGATTTCTGCTCCCACAGCACTGCCATCTTCCGGCCCAGAAAGCGCTCATGGAAACGGCGGGAGCTCTCCCCGGCCAGGACCAGCAGCTTCTGCACCCTCTCCTTTTTTACCCTCTCTGAGACCTGGCCCGGCATGGTCGCGGCTTCTGTCCCCAGCCTGCGTGAATAGGGGAAGACGTGGATGCGGGCAAAGCCCGTTTGCCGGCAGAACTCATAGCTCTCGGCAAACTCCGCCTCCGTTTCCCCGGGAAAGCCAGCGATGACATCGGTGGTGATGGCGGCATCCGGCACCGCTTTTCTTATCATGACGACCGCCCGCTGATAGTCGGCTGTCTTATAGCGCCGCTTCATCCTGCCCAGTACAGAATCACTGCCGCTCTGCAGGCAGAGGTGGAAATGCGGGCAGAGTCGGCTATCCTGCCAGAGTTGGAGCAGCTCCACATTTATTTCCTGGGGCTGCAGTGAAGACAGCCTCAGCCTGAGCACCGCCGTCTCCGCCAGAATGCATCCTAAAAGGCCGGCCAGGCCGACGCCATCGCTGCGGTAGGCGCCGATTTCTGTCCCGGTTATCACCACCTCTTTCACCCCATCGGCGACCCGGCCCTGTACCTCGGCAACGACCTGTGCCACGGGTGTGCTGGTTACCTGGCGGCGCACCAGCGGCACGATGCAGTAACTGCAGAAATTATGACACCCGTCCTGGATTTTAATAAAAGAGCGGCTGCGATAGCCATCATAATGGCACTGCCCGGTTGAAGGTGAAGGGGCAGCAAGGTCAAGCTCACCTATTTTCTTGAGCAGATGCGCCTTCTGCTCATTGCCGAGAACGAGGTCAACGCCCTTAATCCCGGACAGCTCCTGGGGCGACTTTGTCGCATAACAGCCGATGGCGACAAGGCGGGCGCGGCTGTTCCGGCGGCCCGCCTGCCGCAACAGGTTCCGGCACTTGCGGTCGGCAACGTGTGTCACCGTGCAGGTATTCAGGATATAGACATCGGCCTCGTCCACGGAACTGACCAGCTCATAGCCCGCCGCCGCCAGCTCCCGTGCCAGCGACTCCGCCTCGGCCTGGTTCAGCTTGCAGCCCAGTGTGTCAAAAGCAACTCTGGTGCCTCTCATCCTGCCGTCCTCCGGTTTAATATTAACGC
>VGOH01000176.1 GCA_016875955.1 Chloroflexota bacterium | reverse complement strand
ACGGTTTGGGTGTTTCTCGTTGAAATCCTTGATTGCCAGCGACGTAACTTCGGCAAAGGTTTTACACTCAGCTAGAGTGTTATAACAGTACAGTGATGCTCTAATTGCGGGAAAATCCCTAATGGCCTTCTTCATATTAAACCAAGAATGCACGCAGAACCATCCCGCCCTAACCATGATGTTGTATCTATCGTACCAATCTACAATATATTCGGCCAATCCAGTTTTTCTTGCGAAAAAGCAAATAACACTACCCCTCAAAACAGGATCCTGTGGCCCTATAATCTCAATTTCCTCATGTCGAGCCAGTTGATTTGTGAGATACTTGTTCAACTCATGTTCATGCAGAGCAATTTGTTCTCGTCCAATGCCCATAACGTATCGCGCAGCAGCCCCAGCCCCGATAATCCCTGCATAATCCTGCAATCCAGCCTCAAACCCTTCAGGCGCGGAAAGGTAATCTGGAAATCCATTGAGCGTAGTATCCTCTACCGTGCCACCGCCAACCAGAAAATACTTAAGCGATTCTTGGTTAGTTTTGGGATCAGCGAGCCACTCCTGCTTCACGTACAGGACTCCCATGCCAGTGGGGCCACACATCTTGTGGACGGAGAAGGCCAAAAAATCTACATCCAGCTTTTGGACATCAACGACCTGATGGGGCACACTTTGGGCTCCATCCAAAAGGATTCTAATCTGTGGATTATAGGAACGGCAAACTCGTATAATCTCTTCGGCAGGGATTGTGTAACCATCAAGATTGGATGTGTGTACAAGACTTACGAGCCTCACGCGTTCGCTCAGAGCGTGTTTTAATTGCTCAATACTGAAGGTGTTGTCAGCATTAGAGAAGATTGGATAATGACGGATAATGCCTTCAGCTTCTAGATTTCTCCACGGGCAGAGATTGGAATTATGCTCCCTGTCAGTTGTCAAAACAATATCGCCTTGTCTGAACCTAAAGCTTCTAGCTATTAGGTTGATCCCCTCTGATGTGTTTCGGGTAAAGATAATCTCTCTGGGCGATCTGGCGTTGATAAGTTTGGCAATATCCTCTCTGGCTTGCTGAACCCTTTGACCGACTTCTTCTGCAAACCAATGTTGACTTCTGTGGCCACTACAGCCTGGAAAATATCTGTAGTAGTTCATCATAGCATCGACCACAGGATTCGGTTTTAGGGTCATGCAAGCATTGTCAAAATATACGGGAGGCTTCCCATTCCGCTCTTGGCGAAGACAAGGAAAATCATCTCGAATGTGTCCTGTCAGCATTGTCTCCTCCTCTTAGGGTCAATATCAGAATTCCATACTTTTGAAACACGATGATGGTTTCTAGATACTGGCGTACCAGACTGCCTACTTGTAGCTCATGGATCGCTTTGCCACGCATCATTCTACCGTTGAAGAATCTGGAGGCGGCGAGCGGATTTGAACCGCCGATGCCGATTTTGCAGATCGGTGCCTTAGACCACTTGGCTACGCCGCCTTGCATGCAGGGACTTTCCCTACTTGGAATTCGCTATTGTTATAAGTATAGCACAAATTGCCACAGAATACAAGAGGTCTTGGCCTTTCCTCAAAACAAAAACACCAAGTCTTCATGAATGGCGTTCACACCATTCTGGTGTTCTTGGTGCCTGATCTGAAAATAGCTTTTCATCCTTTGTGGCGTCCGGATGGACATGAATAGGTGGTTAGCAACTCAGCAGGTGAGGTGGAAGGCGGCCACCACCTTCGCCGTGCCGCTGGCCAGGCGATTGTATGTCTGCCAGGCCTGGGCCGTCGGCTCGGCGAGGAGGCGGATGCCCTGCTGGCGCAGATAGGCTTCTGTTTCCGGCAGCACCCGCAGGTAGCCTGAATTGCCGGTGCCCACCACCAGCACCTCTGGCTTAGCCTCGATCACCGCGTCCAGGTCGCCCGGCGCCAGTTCGTGGCCCTCCGTCCGCCGCCAGTGGGCCTGCACGCGTTCCGGAAAGACGATGACGTCGGCGGTGTAACGCTTCCCCTCAATGACCATCTCGCCGAAGCGGTAAGAATCAATCTTCACGGCCGCACCTCCTCGTCCAAACCTGACAGGTCTGGGAGACCTGTCAGGTTTTTGCGCAGCAGGGAAGCCCGCACTATGGCCTCCTCGCCGTAGCGCGCCCGAATCTCGTCCACGGCGCGGCTGAGGCGACTTTGGCGCTCATCGCCCACGGCGAACAGGCCAAGCTGGTAGCTGGCCTGTCGCCTCAGGTTGCTGCCACGCACGCCGATCAGGCGCACCTTGCGCTGCCCCCGCCACTCCTGGCGCAAAAGCGCCAGCGCCGTCTCGTAGACGGTCTTCTCCAGGTCGGTGGGTGCGGGCAGGGTGGTGGCGCGGGTCAGGGTGGTGTAACCTTCGTAGCGCAGCTTGAGGGTGATGGTGCGCGCCTGGTAGCCGGTGCGGCGCAGCTCCGCCGCCACCTGGTCGCTCAGGGCCAGCAGGCGCCGCTCCACCGTGGGCACGTCGGCGGTGTCCTGGCCAAAAGTGTGCTCCTGGCCGATGGACTTGGGCTCGCCGCCGGGGCTCACCGGGCTATCGTCCAGGCCCTGGGCGCGGCGCTGCAGCTCGGCGCCCAAGACCCCGAACTCCGCCTGCAGTTGCGCCACCGGCAGGGCGGCGAGCTGGCCGATGGTGCGCACGCCCAGCTCTTGCAGGCGCGCCGCCGTCTTGGGGCCCACGCCCCACAGCCGCTCGCTGGGCAGCGGGGCCAGGAAGGCCGCCTCTTGCCCCGGCGGCACCACCACCAAACCCTGCGGCTTGCCGACCTCGGTGGCGATCTTGGCCACCAGCTTGTTCGTGG
>VGOH01000175.1 GCA_016875955.1 Chloroflexota bacterium | reverse complement strand
CAGTCAAAGGAAGCACGGGGCATGGTGGATAAGACTGAGGCCGAGGTCAGGGCCATCCTGGGCGATATCTTCTGGGGGGTGGGCGATGATACTCAGGAATCTGTGGCGGGCAGGGCGCTCCTGAGTAAAGGCCTGACGCTGGCCGTTGCTGAGTCGTTTACCGGCGGTTTTCTGGCCCATATGCTGGCCACCGCCGCTGACAGTGAGCGATATTTTCAAGGCGGCCTGATTGCCGCCACCGATGAGGTGAAGGTGGCCCTTGGCCTGGACAAAAATCTGGTCAGCAGCGGGGACAGGTCTGGAGTGGCCAGAGCGATGGCGGTGCTGGCGCGTCAGAAGATGGGTGCCACGGTTGGCATCGGCATTGAAGGGGAAAGCGGCGTTGAGCCGGAGAGCGGCATGGTGCCGGGGACGGTGTTTATCGCCATTGATAGCGATGAGGCTGACCTGCACACGGTGCAGAGCTATTCCGGGCGTCTCTACCAGATGAAACGGAGGGCGGCTTACTACGCACTCTTCGACCTGGTGAAGCTATTAAAAGCCTAACTTACCCCTTTTTGCCCTTCTCCTATTGCCCACCAGTACGTTTATGTAGGCTTGCTCAGGCAAGGTGGCAGGCGTATAATCAAGTTATCCGTGAAAAGGAGGTAGACCGAGCATTATGAAAGCAGTGGTTAAAGAAAAAGCCGCTCCCGGGGCTAAACTGATGGACGTTGACGTGCCGGAACCGGGACCGCGGGATGTCCTCATTAAAGTGAAAGCCGCGGCCATCTGCGGCACCGACATACATATTATGGAGTGGACGCCCTTCGCCCAGGCCAGAATCAAGCCGCCGATGATATTCGGGCATGAGTGCTGCGGTGAGGTGGTGAAGGTTGGCCGGCAGGTAACTGATTTAAAAGTGGGCGACCTGGTGGCGGTGGAGACCCATATCCCGGACGAGACCTGTTTCATGTGCAAGACCGGGCTGCAGCATATCTGCCAGAACATGGCCATAGTCGGCGTGCATACCGACGGTGTCTTTGCTGATTATGCCAAAATCCCGGCCGTCTGCTGCTGGAAGCTGCCCAAGGGCACCAATCCAGACCTTGGTGCCATACTGGAGCCGTGGGGAGTGGCGGTCAACGGCATTCTGAAGGGAGAGATAAATAACCGTAGCGTGGCCGTATTCGGTTGCGGGCCCATAGGGCTTATGGGGCTCGGCTCCATCAACGCCTGGGGCGCCAGCCAGATATTTGCCGTTGAACCCTCGGAGACCAGGCTGAAAATGGTGCCTAAGTTTGCCCCTGATGCCGTCATGCTCAACCCGGCCAAAGAAGATGCGGTGAAAAAAATCCTTGATGCCACCGGCGGACTGGGCGTTGACGTTGCCATTGATATCAGCGGCAACCCCAAGGGAATCCAGGGAGCATTGGCTGTAGTGCGGCGGGCAGGCAGGGTGAGCCTGGTGGGGTTGCCCTCGGACCCGGTAACACTTGACCTTACTGCCAACATCATTTACAAGGAAGCCAGGGTCTTCGGCAGCACCGGCCGTATGATGTGGAATACCTGGTACGAGATGCAGAAACTGATGGACTCGGGAAAATTTGACCCGCTGCCAGTCATCACCCACCGCATGCCGCTGGCGGACTTTGCCAAAGGGATTGAACTGGCGCGGGGCGGTAAAGCGGGCAAGATTATCTTATATCCCTAGCTTGAGAGGGTATCAGTGACGGCACGGAAGCTGGGCATCGTGGCGGACGACCTGACCGGCGCCATGGACAGCAGCGGCTATTTTGCCAGCCTGGGGTTCAGCACGGTGGTGGTCCTGGACCCTGATTTTTCCGATGGTGCCGCCGTACTGGTCATCACCACCAACAGCCGCGCCGAAGCTCCGGAGGTCGCCCGGGAGCGGGTGAGACAGGCCATGCGGGGCATGGCGGGCCGGGTGGTCTATAAAAAAATCGACTCCACCCTCAGGGGTAATATCGGCGAGGAGCTGCTGGTGGCGGTTGAGGCCATGGCCAGCGAAAAAGCGGTGGTGGCGCCGGCTTTTCCGGCCGTGGGCAGAACAACGGCCGGCGGAATCCTGCTGGTCAACGGGGTGCCGGTGGCGGAAACGCAGTTTGCCCGCGACCCCATATCGCCGGTGAAGGAGTCTAGCATACCCCGCCTGCTGGAGCGCTCCATGAGGCGACCTGTTGGCTGTGTTTCCATCGAGGAGATTGAAGCCGGGCCAGAGGCTCTCAAGCAGGCCATAAACAATAGACCGGAGGGTGTCGTGGTCTGTGACGTGGTGGCGCCGTCGCACCTCAGCACTATTGCCCGGGCAGCGGCACTTGCCCAGGGCCGATGGTTGCTCTGCGGTTCCGGCGGTCTGGCGCGGGAAATGCACCTTATTCTTGACGAGGCTTTGAAAGTTAATAAGTCGCCGTCAAAAAACAAAAAGGTCGGGTCGGCGCTGGTGGTGGTGGGTACGCGCAATCAGGTGGCCGCCAGTCAGTTGCTCAAGGCACATGACGAGCTGGGCATCCCGGTATTAGACCTGGAAACGGAGAAGCTGGACGCCAGGCATATATCGTCGGGCAGACTGAATAATGTTCTGAAGGAAGCTGGCGAATTGGCAGATAAAGGGAAAGGGCTGGCCATCTCATCGGCCTTTTCTCAGTATATACCCGCCCTGAAGCAAGCCATGCCCAGAATTATGGCGGAGATGGTGGCGGGCATTTTGACATCACATGGATTTGCCGGCCTTTTCCTCTCCGGAGGAGATATCGCGCTGGAAGTCTGCCGCCGGTTGCAGGCCTCCGCCATTCAGGTGAATGGTGAGGTTGAGCCCGGGGTACCGGCGGGCGAACTGATAGGCG
>VGOH01000174.1 GCA_016875955.1 Chloroflexota bacterium | reverse complement strand
GCCGTACTCCGGATTGCCCTGGTCAAGGAGGCAGCCGCTGCATTTGCGGTCGTCGTTGGTCTGGCGACCGAATATGTGGACCAGCCCGGGCGCGTCAACCGGCACATAACAACACACGGCGTAATCAGCATCAGCTTCCTTCATTGAAGTGGTCGGCATGACCATATGGCCGAGGGCATTTACCGCGCCCGTAATATGCACTTTAGCCCCTCTGACCACGATGCCGTCCTTCTGCTTCTTGACGACGTGGACATACTGGTCCGGGTCAGCCTGCTGGCTGGGCGAGAGGCTGCGGTCGCCTTTGGGGTCGGTCATGGCTCCGGAAATGAAGCGGTCCTCTTTCTGCACTTCTTTGAGGAAATCAATAAATCTAGTATGGTACTCGGTGTGGTTCTTTTTATCCATGTCATAGGTTACCGAAAATAATGCGTTCAAGGCATCATGGCCGACGCAGCGGGCAAAGCAGCTTCCCGTCTGCTGCCCGAGCGCCCGCAGGGCTTTCACCTTCTGTACCAGGTCGGCTGTGCTGTGGTGCACATGGGTGAAGAGGTTGATTTTCTCTCCCGTCAGGTGGGACTTGGTGGTCAGCAGTTCTTCAAACTCGGGTGCCCACGCCATGTCATAGGTCAGGGCGGCGGAGTTGACATGGGGGATGAAGGCGGGATGGTCCACCACGCTATCTATTTTTTCCCCCATGAAGTAAATCTCTGGCTTAACCCGGCGCAGGGCTTCCCGGTAATCGTCACCACGTATCATTCCCATGGCCAGAAACCTCACTTTTTATTCAAGGATGCTTTGTCAAAGGGAAGTCTACTATTCGTAATAGGTGCGGCCAACGGCGAAGGCAATGGCGCCCAGAAGGAAGAGGCCGGAAAGCGAGAACCAGAAAGCCCAGGTGAACTGGGGCATGACTAGCACGATTAACTCGGTGGCGGTTACCACGCCCATTGCCGCACAGAGCGCACCGACGATACCCAGAATGACGGCTGTGATACCCATTGCTTGCCCTCCTGATATTATATATTCCGTTACGCCTAGTTTATTATATAATTTCAGAATTCACAATGGGGATACCGAAAAATGGTAGACGGTGGAAATGTTGCCAACATCTTGACAATTAGGTAAGCAGGATTATAATTTAAAATTGCTCTGATTAGGGGATAGGAGGTGATGGACATGTCGGAAAGAATATTGATTCCATTGGATGGTTCAAAACTGGGGGAGACCGCCCTGCGTTACGTTGAGGGGCTGGTCTCCAGATTGGCACCTGGAGAGAAGGTGGAAGTTACTCTTTTTCATGTAATCACGTCGCTGAAACATGATATTCGCATCAGCGGAGGTGGTGCCGGTACTCTTACGGTACCATATAGCCAGAGCGAGCTGGATAAAATGAAAGCCGATGCTACGAAATATCTTGATAAGGCTGGGGAAAACCTTAGGCAGAAAAAGGCTGACGTGTCAATTAGAGTGGCCACAGGTCAAAACCCTGCTGACGAGATTATTAAAGCTGAGGAAGAAGTCAACGCTGACCTGGTGGCCATGTCAACACACGGACGGGCTGGCATCAGTCGCTGGGCTTTTGGCAGTGTTACCGATAAGGTGCTGCGAGGGGGTAAGGTACCGGTATTGATGGTGAGAGCCAAGAAGTAGCCCGTATCAGCCCTGGATTATTGAAGCTGAACTTTAAGAGGCGAATTGGTTAACGGGTTAGCGTAGAGTATCGATTTAAGAATAAACGTCATGTTTGGCATTGAAAAGGAAATCGGCGATTTACTGCGCCGGAAGAGGATGACGCTGGGGGTGGTTGAGTCGGCCACCGGCGGACTCATTTCTCACCGTATCACCAATGTGCCGGGCAGTTCGGACTATTTCAAAGGCTCGGTAACCGCCTACAGTAATGAAATAAAAGCCAGGGTGGTTGGCGTGAAGCAGGAGAGCCTGGACCGTCATGGCGCCGTGAGCGCTCAGGTGGCCGAGGAGATGGCGGAGGGGGGCAGGAAGCTGCTGGCGGTGGATATCTGCGTTGCCGATACCGGCGTTGCCGGGCCGGGTGGGGCGACCCCGGCCAAGCCGGTGGGACTATTCTTTCTCGGCCTCTCTCATGGAGGAAAAGCTCATAGCCGGCAGCACAACTTCTCGGGAAACCGGGAGCGGAACAAGCAGGATGCGGCTGAAGCCGCCCTGAAATGGCTCAAGGAATATCTGTCCGGCTTAAGCTAGGGGTTCAGCAACCATACTGATATATTCAGGGCGGAGGCAAAGCTCACCCACAGGATATAGGGCACCAGCAGCCACGCCGCCACGGCTGATATTCTGGCAAACTTGATTATGGTCAGCAGTATGGCTATCCACAGGATGATGATGACGATAACTCCATAGAGCGGTGACTGCATTCCGAAAAAGACCGCTGACCACATGGTGTTAAACACCAGCTGAATCAGGAAGAAATACAGCGCCGTCTTCACCGGCTGATTTCCCAGCCCGACGCGCCAGACGAGAAAGGCGGCTATGCCCATGAGCAGGTAGAGGGTGCCCCAGGCGGGGGCGAAGAGCCAGTTGGGTGGGGTGAAGGCGGGTTTCTGGAGGGCCGCATACCAGGTGGGAATGGCCGGGGTGGTGAAAACGGAGCCGATGATACCGGCGCCCTCGCAGACCACGATGCTGATAACGAGTTTTATGATGCTGCTAAATCTGGTATTTCCCATAATTTATAAATGCTGTTCTCCATATTGATATGCAGTGAGACTTTTTATCATATAATTGTGTTCTTGTCAATACCGAGCAGCGATGTTATACTCTGAAATATTGCTGGCAAAAGTAGAATTGGAGGCTTCGGGTGAAGAGAGCCGATGGACGTGCCTATAACGAGCTGCGA
>VGOH01000173.1 GCA_016875955.1 Chloroflexota bacterium | reverse complement strand
CCCCGGCATCGGCCGCGACCCGAGAGGCCTGGCCCGCGTCTCCCGGATTACCGGGCTCAATATAATCATGGGCTGCGGATACTACACGGCACCGAGCCTGAGTCCTGAGTTTGCGGCCAAGCCCGAAGGGCAGATAGCCGAGGAGATAATCAGGGATATCACCACCGGCGTCGGCAGCACCGGGATTCGTGCTGGTCTTATCGGTGAGATCGGCTGCTCCTGGCCCCTGCACGATAACGAACGCAAGGTGCTGCGGGCAGCGGCCAAAGCCCAGCAGAAGACTGGCGCCTGCCTGAGCGTGCACCCGGGACGTAACCGCCAGGCGCCATTTGACGTGGTGGATATCCTCGAGAGGGCCGGCGCTGACCTCAGCCGGGTCATCATTTGCCACATGGAAGCCCGTGTCCGCGACCACGAGGGACGCACGCAGCTGCTGCAAAAGGGCTGCACTCTGGAATACGACCTGTGGGGATGGGAAGGCCACTTCCCCACCTACTGGACATCGGATGAATATATGGACCTGCCCAATGACACGCAGCGCGTCTATGAGGTCCGCCAGCATATTGCCGAAGGATACCTGAACCAGATCGTCATGTCGCACGATATCTGCGCCAAGACCAGGCGGGTGCGCTACGGGGGGTGGGGATATGCCCACATATTGAATTATGTGCTTCCGATGATGCGCCAGCGGGGTATAACGCAGGGGCAGATTGAGGCTCTTATTATTGGTAACCCGAGGCGGCTGCTGACTTTTGTGTAACCGCTAGCCTTTCCGGTGCCTACTTCGGGGCGACCACCCTGTTCCTCAGCACCCCGATGCCTTCAATTTCAACCTCAATTACGTCGCCCACCTTGACCGGGCTGGCACCGCCCTTCGGGGTCCCCGTCCAGACTACATCTCCAGGGCAGAGGGTCATGAAAGCGGTGATGTGTTTGAGCAATGTCGGCACGTTGAATATCATCAGGCTGGTGTGGCTGTCCTGCCTCGTTTCCCCGTTCACTCTTCCCTTGATGGCCACGTTGTGGGGGTCAATATCGGTGACCAGCCAGGGACCCAGCGGCCCGGCGGTATCACAGCCCTTGGTCCGGACGAGATCCTGGCCCTGGCTCTTTATAAACCAGTCGATGGCGGTGACATCATTGCCGCAGGTATAGCCCAGCACGTAGTCCATCGCTTCCTTTTCGGACAGGTTTCTGGCCATTTTCTTTATCACCAGACACAGCTCAGCTTCATAGCGGAGGTCAGTGGATATGGCGGGGTGGACAATCTCTTCCTCGGTTCCGATGACGGTATGCGCTGGTTTGAAGAACAGGTTCGGCTCTTCAGGCACCGGCCAGCCCATTTCCTTGATATGGTCCATGTAATTCCGCCCGCAGGCCACGCCATTTCTGGGCTCGCAGGGCGCTTTCAGCCTGACCTCCGGCAGCCGGCACAGCTTTTTGCCCTGACTGAACCTGCCATACAGGTCGCCTTCGAGCGCATAAATCGTTTCCCCCTCGACGATGCCCCACCGCAGCTCCCCCCGCCACTCAAATCTAGCCAGCTTCATTATCCCTCCTCAAAAGCTTCTGATAATTGTTCCACGTCAGGATACATCGGATTTCAGTATCGCGTCAATAAACGAAATAAGGACACGGCAAGTGGGTACAACACTAAATCTGGTCATAACCCTGGGGATGAATTCAGCCTATATCTTGCCGAAGAAATACCTGGGCACCCGCTTCATGTAATCGGCATACTCCTGCCCGAACCTTTCCACGTTTGATTTCTCCTCGCTCAACACGCCGAAATGGCCCATTATCACGTATAAAACAAAAAGAAAATTGCTTTAAACAAAGAAGTATTTTGGTACGTAAGAAGAAATGACAAGAGCAGACTTATTCCCGTGTCCTGGGAGACTCAGTCCGCTCTTGTCTTGAATCTCCGGCCTAGTCGTAAAAGGCATGCACCGGCTTAGTCTTTCCTCAATGGTGCTCGCTATTGAGCCCGCCCTGACCAGTAGGGAGATAATCTTTGCTAAATACCAGGCGGCGAATCTTCTCCCGGTCGATAGCCCTTTGAAGACTCCACGGGTCTAACTGCAGTTCGCCCCAAAACTGAGAATAGTCGTCCCAGTCATCTTGGGTAGGCTCATGGTTAAGCGCGTTTCTCATGCGGTCTCTCTCCCATGGATTGAAGGTGAGTATCAACTTCAACCTCACCAATCTCGCAAAACGGGTAGTGACACCCAAAATCCAATCCTGCATCATCTCATTTAAGTCCATTGGCTGGTTCATGCTTACCTCCATAGCATTTTCACCCTGACTCTACCAGGTAACTATTCCTGAATTATCTTACCCTTCATCCCGAAGAGGGTGTCGTGTAACACGGCGATTTGCATCGCGAAACCCTCTACGCAGTTGGCTATGGCCGCCTGAGACTGAGGATCTTGTGGATTGAGAGCGACATACCTGATTTGAAGCCACCCTTCCCGAGGACACTTGGTGACCTCGACCCTGAGGTGTCTGCCTAGTTCACGAGCAGCCTGCAGTTGCTGGGGTTCGATTCCAAACATTGCCGGATTGAAAGTCATTGTCCGCTACCTCCTTTGGTTTCGTATTCCCACCCCGACGGCATCTGTGGCTGCCCCTGGCTCGTCTGACCCTCTGGAGTAAAGCCGAACATCTTTCCGAACATGTTGGCCATCTGTTTACCGGCCATATCGGCCATCGGTCCCAGCATTCGTTCCGCCATATTGGGTTCTCTGGATACGGGTTCCGGCTTGGGCATCTTCTGGACGATTAACTTAGCCATCTCTAGTGCCGTCGCCTCGGCGGTTTGTCTCACCATATCATTAGTGCTGTCCTTAGCCTCTTTCATAATGTCCAGCTGGTTTTTC
>VGOH01000172.1 GCA_016875955.1 Chloroflexota bacterium | reverse complement strand
CTGCCCCACCGGGGCGCTGATTGACAAGGCGGCCAAATGGCAGCCAGAGCTGAATCATGAGGAGGTAACCAACCCCTGCAGCTACGCCTGCCCGGCCCATGTTGACGTCCCCCGCTATGTCCGACTCTGCGGTGAGGGGCGTTTTGCCGAGGCGCTGGCGGTTATCCGGGAAAAGGTCCCCTTCCCCGGCGTGCTGGGCCGGGTCTGCATACACCCCTGCGAGCAGGCCTGCCGTCGCGAAGCTCTGAACGAGCCCATCGCCATCAAGTTCTTGAAATGGGCGGCGGCGGAGCGCGGCGATGGGCAGTGGCAGCAACAGGCCAAGAAATCGCCATCAACCGGCAAAAAGGTGGCGGTCATCGGGTCGGGGCCGGCCGGGCTTACCGCCGGCTACTACCTGGCCAAGCAGGGGCACGCCGTCACCGTCTTTGAAGCTCTCCCCGAAGCGGGGGGAATGATGCGCGTCGGCATCCCTGACTATCGCCTGCCGCCGGAAAAACTCAATGCGGAAATCGACATTATCAGAAAGGCAGGCGTGGAAATCAAGCTGAATACCAGAGTGGAGTCCATTGACGACCTCTTCACCCAAGGCTATGATGCCGTCTTTGCCGCTCCCGGGGCACATCAGGGCATGAAGATGGGCGTGGAAGGCGAGGACACTCAGGGCGTTTTTGACGGCGCCACTTTTCTGAGGGAGATTAACCTGGGCCATAAGATAGACCCCGGTGCCCGGGTGGCAGTCATCGGTGGGGGTAATGTGGCCATAGATGCGGCACGGATTTCCCTGCGCGCTGGCGCCAGAAAAGTCACCATCATCTACCGCCGCACCCGTGCCGAGATGCCCGCCAGCCCGGAAGAGGTGGAGGCCGCCCTGGAAGAGGGGATAGAGATAATGTTCCTCGCCGCGCCGGTGCGCATTGAGCGGACGGGCAAAATATTAAAGCTGACCTGCATCCGCATGGAGCTCGGTGAGCCTGACGCCAGCGGGCGACGGCGACCGGTTCCGATAAAGGGCAGCGAGTTCGTCACCGAGTTTGACTCCATCATCGCCGCCATCGGTCAGACGCCGGATATACCCGGCGGTTTTAAACTCAAGCTGGGCCGGGGTAACACCATTCAGGCCAATTCAGAGACCCTGGCCACCAGCCTCAAGGGCGTCTGGGCAGGAGGCGACGCCGTCAGCGGCCCGGCCTCAGTGATTGAAGCCATCGCCAGCGGCCGCAGGGCAGCCTCGGCCATTGATAAATACCTCGGCGGCAGCGGAGATATCAGCGAAGTCCTGGCCCCGCCGAGCGAGCTCAGCCCCTGCGTGGGCAAAGATGACGGATTCTTTGATTGGGCCCGGGCAGCCATGCCGGCACTGCCGGTGGAGAAGAGGGTCAATAACTTTAAAGAAGTTGAGCTCGGCCTCAGTGATGAGGCCGCCAGGAAAGAAGGCCGGCGCTGCCTGCAGTGCGCCGTGAGATGTATCATCACACCAGCGCTGCTACCACCCAGGCCGGGTAAAAATAAATCCAGGCCCAGAGAAAAAGCAGCGATTGCCGCCCGATAAACCGACGCCCCCAGGCCTGAAACGCCAGCGAGAATTAATTTATCCTTTCGTGGTATGATATTCATACCGCCGAACATTGCTGGAATGTGTTCTTTGGCCACAGAAAGGAAAGCACCATCAATAGAAAATCGGGCTGGCGCGGTCTCTTCAGCGGCGTACTGCCGCTGTTTGTTTTGGCCCATCTGGCACACCATCTGGTGACCGCCCTGCCGGGGCCTCTGCTGCCCTATATCCGCGATGAATTTGCTCTTGATTACACCCGCGCTGGCTTCATCATATCAGCCTTCGGCGTCATTTACGGCATCTGCCAGCTGCCGGGGGGATGGCTGGCCGACCGCATCGGGTCACGCATCCTGGTCACCATCGGCATTGTCGGTGTGGCGGCCACCGGCTTGCTGGCTGGCATATCCCCGAACTATCTGGTGTTAATCGCCAGCCTGGTGCTGATGGGCATAATGGGCGGCAGCTACCACCCCGCCGCCACCTCTATAATATCAGCCGCGGTAACGCCGAAAAGACGCGCCGCGGCACTCGGTTATCACATGATAGGCGGCAGTTCCAGCTACTTTCTGGCCCCGCTCATCGCCGCCAGCATTGCTGCCGCCTGGGGCTGGCGTGGTCCTTTCATCGTGCTGGCAATCTTCGGCATTATCTTTGGCATCGTGCTCCATATCATACTGGGAAAGCGCATGCCGCAGCACAAAGCAGTTGCCCAGGAAACCGGCGCCGCCGCTGAAACCCCGGCTGCCCCCGGCCACCTGCGCCGCGTGATAACCGTAATTGCCATGAGTTCATTCACCCAGGCCATGGTCACATCAGTCATTTCCTTTATTCCGCTCTTCCTGGTGGATACCTTTGACACCAGCAAGTCAACGGCAGCCGCTTCCATATCACTGGTATACTTCATGGGGCTCTGGGCGGGGCCGGTTGGCGGTTATCTCTCAGACCGCTTCGGCCGCATTACCCTGATTACCGCCGCCTGCGCCGTAGCCAGTGCCGCCGTTTATTTGCTCAGCTTCGCACCCTACAGTTTTGGCACCATCGCCGTGATGGCTATCGCCGGCATCGCCATTTACTTTAATACCACCGTGGCCCAGGCGTACATCGTCGACGAGGCCCCGGCCAAATATCGCTCCACGGCGCTAGGCATCTACTTTTTCGGCAACATGGAGGGCAACAGCATACTGACGCCCATACTGGGCTATCTCATTGACCATTTTGGTTTCCAGATGGGCTTCACCTGCGGCAGCGCCGCCATAATGGCCACGCTTATTATCTGCTTCGCCGTGCTGTGGCTGGGCCGCCGCTAACGAGCCTCAGGCTACTGG
>VGOH01000171.1 GCA_016875955.1 Chloroflexota bacterium | reverse complement strand
AGCCCCTGACCTATCGGCTGGGCACGTTGACCTGCCAGGGCGCGCTCCCCACCGGCGTGGCCCCGGCCCGCGTTGCCATCTGGCTGGCCGAGGGCCGCATCCCGCCCGGAGTTCATCCCCCTGAGGCAGTGATCGAACCGGAGCCTTTCTTCGAAGAATTGAAGGAGCGGGAGATCTACACCCAGGTGAGCGTGACGGAGTTTCTGTGAAACGCAGAAATTCTGCCTCTCAATGAATTTTTTAAGGTTTTTCCCCATTGACAGAATCCGTCATCTTTGGTATAATATATATAGAATACATTCTCATACGACATTGGTAAACAAAGACGCTTAGAATATCCGCCTTCATCGTTGCCTACATCGCAGCAGTAGTTTCAGGTAGGGAGGTGGTAGTATAGGATATTGAGGGCCGACTGTTTCCCAGCGAAGGCTGGGAAGGCTGTCGGCTTTTTGTTTTTTCTGAAAGGGACAAAAATGCGTGTGGTGAATAGGGGGAAAATGTCACTAGACCGTGAGTCCATCTCGCACATTGAGAGAGGAGAAAGAAAATGAATTGGCAAAAACTTAGAGGCGTCGCATTTGTGAGTTTGGCGCTGGTTGTAATGTTAGCACTCGTGCCCCCTGCGTATGCCTTCGATCCCGTAACCCATGGATACATTGGCCAGCAGACGGCCGGAGTGGTAAAGATTGAGGATGTGTCCCCCAACCTTTGGATTTTCGAGAACGGTTCGATCTATGCCGACGTCATGCACTTGGACGATACGGAAATGCACGGCAATCAGGAGTTCACGGGGAAAATGATGGACCTGGCTGAGAACTTGGACCAGTTGACCTGGGCGGCCGCCTTTCGAGCTCACCAGATAGCTGACGATGTATGGGTCAATTGGGCTGACGACCATGGCGTTCCGCGTGGAGGGCCATACGTACCGATAGAGGCTGGCTATGAATTCCTCTTCGCCGCATACGCCCTCACATACAAGGGGTACGCCTTGCCCGTGACCTTCCCCTTCTATCCCAAGCTTATCCAGGGGGTTTACAAGGCCCGCACAAAGCGAGACCTTTCGTCCACGAGCCTTTGGTTGATAAAGAATTCCATATGGGCTGCGGCGATAGGTGAGGTCGCACTGGTCGCTACATTGCAGCCGATCCTTATAGTTCACTTTGCACTCCCGGCTGGGCCGGCAGCTACCGTCAAGAAGTCCTTTGATCAGACCGTAGAGGACGCAAAGCACCAGTCGGTAATGTCGATCGAATCGCGGTGGTACGAGTTTAAGGCAGTCGGGACCTTCCGGGTTGAACACAAATCAGGCAATCTTGGGAAAAAATGGACCGACACCTCCAAATGGCCCCGGCTCACCGATGGATGGGAGAGATCATCACCCTGGAAGATTATAGAGGAATATCACGAACGCTATGTAGGTAGGGACTGGTCAGGCTGGTTTGTGAACTGGGCCGCTAGCGATAAGTACGATCCCAATGTTACGGTGAAGACATGGGCTGATGGTGGTAGAAACTACGTCAAGGTTGTGCCCCAGGTCTGGGCAAAGAGGAAGAAAAGGCCCGAGCAAGTGACAGTCTCCAGATTGGAACTCCCTCAGCCCCTGATGGAGGCAATCGCCGCAAAGAGAGCAACGATGTTGCGGATCTGCCTTATCGAACCCTTGCTCACGAAGCCGGGCGTAACGGTAGAAGAACTCGAGGCCAGACAACAGGAACTCATGGGCCCCATCGGCAAGGCGGTCCAAGATGCGGGCAAAGCCATCCAAGAGGGTGAGCTCGCTTCCCTCACTTCTGGCGCCTTCACCTGGAAGGATGAGTTTGTAAATCTCATTGCTGGAAAGTCAATAGAGATTGAATGTGATCTTTCCACCATCGCTGCCTTGGAGAAGAGGAAGGCCGAACTAGTCGGCAGGTCATCATTCTGGTAAGCGAGGTTGAGTTGCTTACACCATGGATCGGATTGGCGGCGCTGATGACAATTGTTGCCGTTGAAGCCCTGGTGCTCAGGAGGCGCAGGGGCTGAGTTCCCTTTGAGGTTTTTGAGAAAGGCGGGGGAAACCCCGCTTTTCTTTTTGGGAATACCTGGGCTTTTGTCAGCTTTGTTCAAAGGATCTGTCGGTGCTACAGCAGCCCCTGTACGTCGAGGCCAACCGTCCCCAGCTTCCCTTTTTTCTCCACTTCTGGTATCATAAAGCAGTAAGCCGTCATTGCGAGGAACGAAGTAACGAAGCAATCTCCAGTTGGCGACGCAGGGGATTGCTTCGCTCCCTACGGTCGCTGCTCAGAAACTTCCCCTCACCCCCACCCTCTCCCCAAAGGGGCGAGGGGGCAAGTCCTCTCTCCCTCGCAGGGAGAGGGTTAGAGCCTGCCCTGAGCCGCAGCCCTGAACGTAGTGAAGGGGAAGCGAAGGGGTGAGGGTGGGGCTTTCTGCCCTCTACGGATGGCGCACCACGCCATGGAAGACTCGCAATGACAGTGGGTGGGGAGATATCGCTGTGCTGGAAAAACTGGAAGGCACCGTCGAGCGCATCACTTACTATAGCGAGGAGGACGGCTACACTGTGGCCCGCTTCCAGCCGGAAGGGCAGAGTGACCTGGTCACGGTGGTGGGCAGCCTGATGAGCGTGAACGTGGGGGAGAGCTTGCGGCTGGAGGGGTTTTGGAAAAGCCATCCACAGTACGGCCGCCAATTCCAGGTGATGAACTACCAGACGGTGCTCCCAGCTACGGTGGAAGGCATCCGCAAGTATCTGGGCTCAGGCCTGATCAAAGGCATCGGCCCGGTCACGGCCAGGCGCATCGTAAAGCGCTTTGGGGTGGAGACGCTGGACATCATCGAGCACCACCCCCATCGCCTGCGCGAGGTGCTCGGGGTGGGCAAAAAGCGGGTGGAGATGA
>VGOH01000170.1 GCA_016875955.1 Chloroflexota bacterium | reverse complement strand
AAGCACTCATCATCAGCGGCATCCGGCGCCCCAGTCCGGCAAACTGCGGTATGGCGTGCAGCCCGGTCTGATGACGGATGCCGCCGGCGATTAAAAAGAGGCAGCTCTTCATGAAGGCGTGGTTCAAAATGTGCAGCAACGCCCCAATCAGCCCCAGCGGGTTGGCCAGCCCGATGCCCAGGCCGATGTAAGCCACCTGGGCCACGGTACTGTAGGCCAGCATGCGCTTGAAGTCCTTCTGGGCGATGGCCATCACCGAGCCGAAGATGATGCCCGCCGCCGCCACCCAGCCGATGATTGTGGTCACCGGCATGATGTCAATAAAGTACTGGGGCTGAAAGACGGTGAGCATCATGCGCACGACCACATAAGCCGCGACCTCAATCTGTATTGCCGCCAGTATCGCCGCCACCACCGGCGGCGCATAGCTGTGGGCATCGGGAAGCCAGACGTGGAGCGGGAACAGCGCCATTTTGATTCCCATGCCGACCAATATCAGCGCCACCGCGGCCATGATGGTGGGTGAACCATAAAGCGGCAGCAGGCGCTGGGCGGCATCGGCCATGTTGAGGGTGCCGGTGGAGAAGTAGATGAAGCCGACGCCCAGAAGGTAAAAACTGCCCGCTATTGTTCCCAGCACCAGATAACGGAAACTGGCCACCACCGCCTTATCCCCGCCGAGCGTTATCAGCGCGTAGCTGGCCAGAGAATATATCTCCAGAAAGACGAAGAGGTTGAAGATATCGCCGGTTATTACCACGCCCACCAGCCCTCCGATGAGCAGGAGGAACAGCCCATAAGCGGGGACAACGCGGCGGGGCGTGTGGTACAGCCCTGCCTGCGGCGGATAAATTAGCGAAATCAGTCCGATGAACACGATGATGACCGCCATGAACGCCGAGAGGTGGTCCAGGACATATTCAATGCCGAAGGGCGGCGGCCAGCCGCCGAGGAAGTAGCGCAGTCTCCCATCAGCGAGGACACGGTACAGTCCGGTAACACCGGCCGCCAGCGCCAGCACCATGCCCATCAACGCCATGGCATAGGCCCACCTCAGCCGCCATATCCCAAACAGAGCAGATAGAAAACAAAAGAGCAGTAACGGGGCAAGGGTAAGAATCGATAAACTGGACATCTACTCCAAATTCTCTTTCATATTAGCCATTATTGCCCGGTCATCCAGAGTCTTATAGGCACGGTAGAGAACGAGAAGAAAGGCCAGGGCCACTCCGGTCAGGGAAAGCCCCACCACAATGCCAGTCAGTATCAGCACATGCGGCAGAGGGTTGATGTATTTGGCCGCCTCAATGCCGATTAATTCATCGACCACCGGCACCGAACCACCGCGTTTAGTAGCACCCTCAATGAAGAAAAGGAAGATGGCGGTCTGGAAGATATTCATGCTGATGAGCTTCTTCAGCAGGTTGCGCTTGCCCAGCATCCCGTAGAGGCCGATGGCCAGCAGAACCACGGTCATGAAGTACACATAGCGGGAAACGAACAAGTCTAGGACTACCATCTTTCACCAACCAGGTTATCGAAAATCAACACCAGCGTGCCGAAAACCCCCAGGCCGATGCCTATCTCGACAATGAGAATGCCGAGGGCCCTCCGCTCGGCATCATGTACCCAGAAAAGGGGCAGATTCCCGTAGTCCAGAAACGACCCACCGAATATCATGGGGATTATCCCGGCGAGACCATAGATCAGCAAACCAACGGCAGCAAAAGCCATAGCTAATCTTGGGGAGAACTTCTGATGAGAAATTTTGATGCCCAGGTACAGCCGTTGCAGTATGATGCTCACCGCCAGCAGGACTCCTCCCTGAAAGCCGCCCCCCGGTCCGTAGTGCCCGTGGAAGATGACATAGAGGGCAAACAATTGAATGAACGGTATCAGCAGGCTACATATGGTCTGAACGATGATGCTTTGATAGTGTTGTTTTATCATTTCCCTTTCTCTTCATTAGAATCAGGACACAGGCCAGTCCGGCGGTGAAAATCACTACCGTCTCACCCAGGGTGTCATAGCCGCGGTAGTCGGCCAGCACGGAGGTAACCACGTTCGGGGTATGGGTGTCCTTTATCGTATCCTCAATATACGTTGGGGAAACGTGGGTATTGGCCGGGGCCTGCGGGTCGGCATGGCCGGGCAGGCCAGTCGTGGCATAAAGCATCAGCACCGCGAATAGAAGCATGATAAATAAATTAAGCCACCTCAATCTTCTGACCTCCGTCTGGTGAGAAATAGCGCCACGATGAAGAGCACACCACTTATCCCCGCCCCCAGCGTCGCTTCTACAAAGGCAACGTCAATAGCGCCCATCTGGCTGAAAAGCAGCGCCACGAAGAAGCTGTAAGCCGATAATGCCGCCACGGCCGCCAGCAGGTCTTTTAGCGATAGCGCGATAACCGCGGTTACTATCAGTATCACCAGCAACCAGAAATCTAACTGCCAGACCATATCTGTTCAGTCCTTCTTCTTTTTAGTTCCTTGCTGAAGTGTCCAAGGCTGGAGGCCGGTGCGCAGAGCCGCCCGGGCGATAGCATGCGTGGCCGTCGGGTTGGCAATCAGGACAAAGAGCAGAATGAATACTATCTTCACCGTGTTCAGTTCCCATCCGTTATAGACGGCGAGTCCGCTCAGCACCAGTATTGAGCCCAGCGTCTCCGACTTGCCCACGGCATGAGTCCTGGCGTAAAAATCGGGCAGGCGGAGCAGGCCCAGAGAGCTCACCGTCAGGAAGAAAACGCCGGCCACAATCAGCACCATGGCGATAATCGTTGCCACCATCAGAGTCGCTCCCCTCCCCGGTCAAAATACTTGCCCAGCACGATAATGATGACAAAGTTGAGCAGGGCATAGGCAATGGCGATATCAATAAACATGCTGATGCGCTCAAAGAGAAAGCCTATCAGGATCAGAATG
>VGOH01000169.1 GCA_016875955.1 Chloroflexota bacterium | reverse complement strand
ATTTTTAGCTGAATTCGTTGATGACACCCCCTGGGTGCACCTGGATATTGCCGGCACCAGTCTCAGCGACAAGGAACGCGGCTACCAGATAAAGGGTGCCACCGGGGTGCCGGTGCGCACGCTGGTCAATCTGGTCGTTTCTCTGGCCGAGAAAAAATCGAGATAGCATCAAGAAGGAGGTCTAAAATGAAAATAAAGTGGCTGGGACACGCCTCTTTTCTAATCACCTCAGACAGCGGCGTAAAGATTATAACCGACCCCTATCTGCCCGACGAAAGGCTCCGCTACGGCCACATAAATGAGTCCGCAGACATCGCCACCGTGAGCCATGAACATTCCGACCATGGCAGTGTTTCCACGGTAAAGGGCAGCCCAAAGGTGGTCAAAAGCGATGCCGAAGCAAAAGGCGTCAGCTTCAGGGGCATCCCCACCTTCCACGATGCCGCCGGAGGCAAGGACCGGGGCAAAAATACCGTATTCTGCTTTGAGGTCGATGGGGTGAAGGTATGCCACCTCGGTGACCTCGGCCACCAGCTGACCGCCGGGCAGGTTTCGGCCATCGGCGCAGTGGACGTGCTCCTCCTGCCGGTGGGCGGTTTCTACACCATTGACGCCAGCGTCGCCAGTAAAGTCGCCGAGCAGCTCAAGCCCAGGGTGGTCATCCCCATGCACTTCAAGAACAACAAGTGCCACTTCCCCATATCCGGCGTTGATGACTTCCTGCGCGGCAAGAAAAACGTCAGCCAGCCCGATGCCAGTGAAATCGAGTTCAAGGCGGGGAAAGTGCCGCCGGCTACCCAGGTTATCGTGCTGAAGCCAGCGCTATGATTGGCGCTGACTTATGAATTCATTAACTGGAGGAGAATCTAATGGCAAAAATGTTCTATGACCGGGACGCGGACCTGTCCCTGCTGGACGGCAGAACCATCGGTGTCATCGGCTACGGCAGCCAGGGCCACGCACAGGCGCAGAACCTGCGCGATAGTGGTTGCAAGGTAATTGTCGCCGATGCGCCCGGCAGCACTGCCTGGAAAGCCGCGGAAAAGGCCGGCTTTGACGTATCGGACGCTGCTGACGTGGCCAAAAAAGCCGACATCATCGTCTTCCTTGCCCCCGATGACCTTCAGCCCCAGATTTACCGCCAGTCAATTGCACCGCAGCTGACCGCCGGCAAAACGCTGCAGTTTGCCCATGGTTTCAATATCTATTACCACCAGATTGTGCCTCCACCCAGCATTGACGTTACCCTGGTCGCGCCCAAGATACACGGCGTCCTGCTGCGCAAGCTCTACACGGAAAACCAGGGGCCGCCGGGGAGCGTTGCCGTCCACCAGGACAGCTCCGGCAAGGCGATGCCCATGGCGCTGGCCTATGCCAAAGCCATCGGCTGCACCCGGGGCGGGGTCGTGGAGACCACTTTCAAAGAGGAGACGGTCACCGATATTTTCAACGAGCAGTGCGGCATCGGCGGCGGGGTGGTCGGCCTCCTCAAGGCCGGCTGGGAGGTGCTGGTGGAAGCCGGCTACAGCGATGAGACCGCCTATCTGGAACTTTTCCACGAACTCAAGGGCGTTGCCGACCTCATCAACAGCTATGGCATTCCCGGCATGATACGCCGCTGCAGCCAGACGGCACAGTATGGCATCATGTCCCGCCAGCACCGGGTTATAGATGAATCGGTAAAGGAAAACATGCGGCGGCTGCTCCGGGAAATAGAGGACGGCACTTTCGCCCACCAGTGGCTGCTTGAGGGCAGCATCGGTCACCCCAATTACCTCACCCTGTTGAGCATGGAAGATGAGCACGGCTCCGAGGTAGCGGGCAGGAAGCTGCGTGAATTGATGCCCTGGCTCAGCAAACCATAGTTATAAATAACGCGAAAACCAGCTTCCACCTCTAGAAGTCCGGCAATATTCGTGGTAAAATTATTACTTGGGGTGAGGTTGCCGGGTTTATTTTACTGCGTTGGAAATTAGCTGTATTGTCCTTGCCGGTGGCAGGAGTTCCCGTCTGGGGCACGATAAGATTTTCAAAACTGTCGGCGACCGTAATCTGCTGGACCTGGTAATAGACTGCGTAACCCCTCTTTCCCAGGAGACGATACTGGTAGCCGCCAGCAATAATAACTTGACCTGCTCAGACAGGTATCCTGCGCTAAAGATAGTAACTGACGTCCAGTCGGGCAAAGGCCCGCTGGGTGGAATTTACACGGGCTTGTTAGCCTCCAAATCATGGCATAACCTGGTGGTCGCCTCTGATATGCCATTTCTGAATCCGGAATTACTGCGCTATATGATTCAGGTGTCAACTGATTACGACCTTACGGTGCCCAGAGTTGGCCACCTGGCGGAGCCGCTGCACGCCATCTATACCAGGAACTGCCTGGAACCTGTGCAGAGCCTGCTCAATCAGGGTGAGCTATCAGTCCGCCGTCTCTTCCCCATGGTCCGGACAAGATATGTGGAAGCCGCAGAAATCGAGCGCTTCGACCCGGAGCACCTCAGTTTTTTCAACATCAATACCAAAGCCGACCTTTTGCAGGCGGAGGAAATCGCCCGAGGCATGGAACCATGATAAGCGTTGAAGAGGCACTGGAGAAAGTGCTCAGCTATGTTGACGTCCTGGAAACGGAGTCAGCCCCGATTCTGGAATCTCAGGGGCAGGTGCTGGCCGAGGATATTGTCTCAAATATAGATATCCCGCCGCTGGACAATGCCGCCATGGACGGCTATGCGGTGAGGGCCGATGACACGCGTGGTGCCAGCGGGCAGTCGCCGCGCTTTCTGCGTGTCATTGATACCGTTATCGCCGGCGCCATCTCCCGGCGGGAGGTAACCCCGGGCACGGCCGTCCGCATCATGACCGGGGCGCCGGTGCCGGCCGGTGCCGATAGCGTTATCCGCTTTGAAGATACTGATGAAGCCGGGCGCCTGAACTCCAACAGCCATGAAATAGGAATATTATGTGAAGTCAG
>VGOH01000168.1 GCA_016875955.1 Chloroflexota bacterium | reverse complement strand
GGCAATTTTTCAAAAGGCGTTCCGGCTGGAATGTTGCTATCAGGGTCTCCCTGTGCTGGGTCATAGATATAACCGCAGACCGAACACTCGTAGCGCGCCATTGTTAACTTCCCTCCCGCTTTAGCTCAATCTCATTAACCGAGGATTTTCATGGCCTCTTCACGGTAAGCTTCCATCAGATAGGGAATCCCGGTTACTCTGGTACATTCCTCCGTTAGCGACATGAGCTCGCGGCGGGTGATTGCGGGCAGGCTAAAACACCTGGCCCCGGCCATTATCTGCTGAAGCCCCGTCCGCAATTTCTCGCAGTAGCTGTATATGCCCACCGCACCCAGCGGTATATTCTTCATCTCGTCAGCGCCGACGATGTCCATAACATCTTCGTAATTGATGAAGATTTCCTCTGGCGAGGAGCCAAATTGGCTTACGGTGTTGGGCAGCTTGCCTTCTTTAATCCAGTTGGCGATATTCTTGCCGACCATGCCCGGTATCATCATCGCCCGCCCGATGCACACTGCCTTCACAAATGGTGAGCCCAGGGCCAGTGCCTTGAAGATGCCGTCCTCGCTGCTGAAGCCGCCGGCGAAGGCGATATCGGGCACGCGCTGGCCCCTGTCTGCCAGCTTCTTGCTGAACTCATAAGCCGCGGCGTGCAGGTAAAGGCTCGGGATGCCCCACTCCTCCATCATGCGCCAGGGACTCATGCCGGTGCCGCCGGAAGCGCCGTCGATGGTGAGCAGGTCAATCTTGGCATCAGCGCCCCACTTTATGGCCATAGCCAGCTCACGCAGGCTGTAGGCGCCGGTCTTGAGGGTGATGCGCTTGAATCCCAGACTCCTCAGCCGTTTGATTTCAGCATGGAAACTCTCTTCATCAATGAAGCCGAGCCGGCTGTGGCGCTCAAATTCTTTGAGAGCGCCGTCTTTGTAGGCCGCCTGTGTCACCGGACTTGAAGGGTCAGGAGTCACTATATAGCCGCGTTTCTGCAGCTCCTGTGCCCGCGTCAGGCTATCGACCTTGATTTCGCCACCAATGCACTTGGCCCCCTGTCCCCATTTCAGTTCAATTGTCTCCAGGCCGTGCTTCTTATTTACGTACTCGGCAACGCCAAGCCTGGTATCCTCCACGTTCATCTGGACCAGTATTTCACCGTAGCCCTGGTGATAGCGGCGGTAGGTTTCAATGCGGCGGTCCATATCCGGCGCCAGAGTCACCTTGCCTTTGGCGTTAAGTTCAAGCTTGGGGTCAATACCGCATACGTTCTCGCCGCAGACCAGTGTGACGCCACTGATGGCGGCGCCGATGGCAAAGTGCTCCCAGTTCTTGCGCGCAATCTCGGTGGAGCCGAGGGCACCGGTGAAGGCCGGCAGCTTCATTTTAACCTTGATACCCCAGCCGTAGGCCGTCTCCGTATTCACCGCGGGAAAAATGGCGGTATCCGAATTGCCTTCAACACCGGAAGGCAGGCCATTGGCGCCCAGGGCGTACCCCTGGATATTCAGGTGGGAGTAATCAATGGGGTATTCTTTATCGCCGCCAGCGGTGATATCGCCGAATGGGCCGGGGTAAATAAGCTCACGGCCCCGGAAGGTGGCCCGGAATACCTCACAGTTTCCGGTACAGCCGTCAAGGCATCGGCTGCATATTCCACTCATCGGTGCCACGCTTCGGGAGCGATTAACCGACCTGGTAGCATCGTCTGCGTTTGGCCTTTGCAGGTTCATCTTGGTAACTCCTCCAGAAAATCTTTATATCTTAACCGGTATCCCCTTACTGCGGAGGTATCTCTTTGCTTCCGGTATGGATATCTCACCAAAGTGGAAAATTGAGGCGGCCAGCACCGCCGCGGCTTTGCCGGTGGCTACCGCTTCATACAGGTGCTCCAGCTTCCCCGCCCCACCTGAGGCGATAACCGGTATGCTAACGGCCTCGGCCACTGCACGGGTCATCTCAAGGTCGTAGCCCTTTTTGGTGCCGTCGGCGTCCTTGCTGGTGAGCAGGATTTCACCCGCTCCCAGTTCTTCAACTTTCTGGGCCCAGGCCACGATATCCATTCCCGTCGCCTCTTCACCGCTTTTAACCACCACCTCCAGCCTGGGCAGATGGCTGCTTCTGGCATTCTTTCGGCCATCAATAGCCACCACCAGCCTGCCCTTGCCGAATTTGGCCGCCGCCCGCCTGATGAGTTCCGGGTTCCTCACCGCCGCCGTGTTGATGGAGACCTTGGCGGCCCCGAGCTCAAATAGCTCTTTCATGTCCTGGATGTTTCTGATGCCGCCGCCAACCGCGAAAGGTATGGTGACTCTTTCGGCCACCTTTTTCACCCACTCCCGCATGGTGCCTCGGTTCTCCACCGTGGCCATGATGTCCAGGAAAACGAGTTCATCCGCCCCCTGCCGACAATAGGCCTCTGCAGCCTCCACCGGGTCGCGGGCATCACGCAGGTTGACGAAGTTCACGCCTTTGACTACCCTGCCCTCCTTCACATCCAGGCAGGGTATAATTCTGACTGTTTCCATCCCTTAACCTAAGCATTGAAATATGGCAGATGGCAACCGCTTGCCGCAAAAATAAACTGCACCATTCTATCAGCTTTTTCGTTTTGTTGTCAATTTAGAATTATGTAAACTAGCTCCTCCCCGTCCGCCTTGTGGTATACTGTTGTTATCTTACGCTGCATATGTCTGGTCGTGAGGTGAGAGATTGCCCTACGCCCGCCTGATTGTCAACCCGGTTGCCGGCGCCGGCAAAACAGCCCGGAAATGGCCTCATATCATGTCCCGGCTGCGGAGCATTGACCTGCGTTTTGATTATGATATTACCGAGGCGCCAGGCCATGCCCGCGAGCTGGCCAAGCAGGCGGTAGCCGGAGGCTATGAGCTGGTGGTCTCCGTTGGAGGCGACGGCACCGTCAATGAGGTGGTCAACGGCCTGTATGATACCGGCAGCATTGCCGATGTCATGTTTGGCGTCATTGGTACCGGC